>NZ_JBFOCK010000045.1:0-120648 GCF_040907765.1 Aeromonas sp. s9 | reverse complement strand
GCCGTCGCTACACAACACCGCATCTGACGAGACAAGGGGTGTCAAAACAGCTATCACCGTCTCGGCATTCATTTTCTCCAACTGAAAATCCGCATGGTGACCAGCCCGGTCCTGAACCACCATCACCGGGATGTAATCCGGCCCTGTGCCTCGGGTACGGCCTTTGCCCCCACGGTGGCGGGCCGGGCGGGGCAAACCACGTTGCCCTTTAAACGACTCCAAGAAGAAGGTCTCATCAACCTCGACGATACCCCCTTCCCGTGCCGCCTGGTGACTCGCCATGGCTTTCAGGAAGCGGTGACGCCACAAGAAGGCGGTGTTTTTACAGACTCCGCAGCGGACGGCAGCCTGTCGGACGGTCAGACCGTCGATGAGGGCCTGGGCGTAGTCTTCCCAGCATTGTGCCTTGCGAAGTCGAGCCAGAGGCGTCTTGGTGAGAACGGAACTGGTGCGCAGACACTGCTTGCAGCGATAACGACGCAGCCCTCGACTCCAACCCCAGGGAGCCAACTGCGTAGCCTCGGCCTGACAGTGAGGGCAACATCGACAAGCGGGGAGTTGAGCGGCCAGCGAGGTGATTGGGTGAGGGGTAGTGAGTTCATGTTGCGCGAGGCGACGCTGGCGCATGGTGAGCTGTGGAAAGAGAGACAGTAGATGTTGAAAGGCTTGGGTATCCATGATGGAGGCCCTCAGGGTGATGACCTACTTCAAGGTTAGCCTTTCAACATGTAATTGGGACAGCGCCTAAAAAAAGGGGGCCGAAGCCCCCTTTTTGTCTCATCCGGTCAACGCTTACAGCGCCTTCAGGATGGCCTCGACGCTGGCCTTGGCATCGCCAAACAGCATCTGGGTGTTCTCCTTGAAGAACAGCGGGTTCTGGACACCGGCGTAGCCAGTGTTCATGGAGCGCTTGAAGCCGATGACATTCTGCGCCTTCCACACTTCCAGCACCGGCATGCCGGCGATGGGGCTGCCCGGATCTTCCATGGCGGCCGGGTTGACGGTGTCGTTGGCACCGATCACCAGCACCACGTCGGTGTCGGCGAAGTCATCGTTGATCTCGTCCATTTCCAGCACGATGTCATAGGGGACTTTCGCTTCCGCCAGCAGCACGTTCATGTGACCAGGCAGACGACCGGCCACCGGGTGGATGCCGAAGCGCACCTTGACGCCGCGATCACGCAGCTTCTGGGTGATCTCGGCCACCGGGTACTGGGCCTGCGCCACCGCCATGCCGTAGCCCGGGGTGATGATGACGGAGCTGGCGTTCTTCAGCATGTCGGCCACGTCTTCGGCGTTGGTCTCGCGGTATTCGCCCAGCTCCTGCTCGGCGGTGGAAGCCACGCCGTCGGAGCCGAAGCCACCGGCGATCACGGAGATGAAGGAGCGGTTCATCGCCTTGCACATGATGTAGGAGAGGATGGCACCGGAGGAACCCACCAGGGCACCGGTGACGATCAGCAGGTCATTGGAGAGCATGAAGCCCGCCGCCGCCGCCGCCCAACCGGAGTAGGAGTTCAGCATGGAGACCACCACCGGCATGTCCGCACCACCGATGGAGGCGACCAGGTGCCAGCCGAAGGCGAAGGCGATCAGGGTCATCACCAGCAGGGCGAAGGTGGAGCCACCGGCGTTGACGAAGTGGATCATCAGCGCGATGGAGACCACCACGGCCAGCAGGTTCAGCTTGTGGCGGTGCGGCAGCATCAGCGGCTTGGAGGAGATGAGACCACGCAGTTTGCCGAAGGCAACCACGGAACCGGTGAAGGTCACGGCACCGATGAAGACGCCCAGGAACACTTCCACCAGGTGGATGTTCAGCATGGCGCCGGAGAGGTGCTCGACCTGGGCGACGCTTGCCGCCTGCTCGAATGCCGCCCGGGCGGCTGCCAGGGTCGCATCCAGGTTGGAACCGACGGAGACCACCACTTCAGCGGGGGCGGAGGGATGCAGATCGATGAAGCTGTTGAAGCCCACCAGCACCGCTGCCATGCCCACGAAGCTGTGCAGCACGGCCACCAGCTCGGGCATCTCGGTCATCTCGACCTTGAGGGCCAGACGCACGCCGATGGCGCCACCGATGGCCATGGCCAGGATGATCCAGTGGACGCCACTGGTTTCCGGGTTGAAGACGGTGGCGAGCAGGGCGATGGCCATCCCCGCGATACCGAACAGGTTGCCATGCTTGGCCGTTTCTTGCTTCGACAGTCCCGCGAGACTGAGGATGAAGAGCACGGCGGCAACGATATAGGATGCTGTTACCAGTCCTTGAGACACGTTAAACCCCCTTAATCCTTACGGAACATCTTCAGCATGCGCTGAGTGACGGTGAAGCCACCGAAGATGTTGATACTGGCAATCAGCACGGCGACAAAGGCCAGCACGGTGACCAGGGTCGACCCTTGTCCAATCTGCAACAGCGCACCGACCACGATGATGCCGGAGATGGCATTGGTGACCGACATCAGCGGCGTGTGCAGGGCGTGAGAGACGTTCCACACCACGTAGTAACCGACCACGCAGGCCAGGATGAAGACGGTGAAGTGGGAGAGGAAGGCGGCAGGCGCCACGGCAGCCACCCAACCGAAGGCGGCGATGCCGAGGGCACCGAACACGAACTTCTTGTTGGAGGGCTTGGCCTCTTCCTTCTTGGCGGCCGGTTTGGCGGCAGCGGGTTTCTGCGGGGCGGCAGAGACGGAGATGGCGGGGGGCGGGAAGGTCACTTCACCGGCCTGGACCACCGTCATGTTGCGCTGCACCACGTCTTCGAAGTCGATGGCGACGTTGCCGTCCTTCTCCTTGCACATCAGCTTCATCAGGTTCACCAGGTTGGTGCCGTAGAGCTGGGAGGATTGGGCAGGCAGGCGGCCCGGCAGATCGGTGTAACCGATCACCTTGACGCCGTTGTCA
Organism: Aeromonas sp. s9; assembly: GCF_040907765.1. Taxonomy (NCBI): domain Bacteria; kingdom Pseudomonadati; phylum Pseudomonadota; class Gammaproteobacteria; order Aeromonadales; family Aeromonadaceae; genus Aeromonas; species Aeromonas sp. s9. Next base: position 117,738 of record NZ_JBFOCK010000045.1, on the reverse strand, counting down.
GTGACATGCAGTTCACCCGGTACCGTGTATTCGCAGTTGCCGCCGGCCTGGGCCGCCATGTCCACGATGACGGAGCCCGGCTTCATGCTGTCCACCATTTCCTTGGTGATGAGCTTGGGTGCCGGCTTGCCCGGGATCAGGGCGGTAGTGATGATGATGTCCACTTCCTTGGCCTGCTGGGCGAACAGCGCCATCTCGGCCTTGATGAACTCTTCGCTCATCACCTTGGCGTAGCCGTCGCTGGAAGCGCCATCTTCGCCGCCGAAGTCCAGCTTGAGGAATTCCCCACCCATGGACTCGATCTGCTCGGCCACTTCCAGACGGGTATCGAAGGCACGCACGATGGCACCGAGGGAACCGGCGGTCCCGATGGCGGCCAGACCGGCCACACCGGCACCGATGACCAGCACCTTGGCGGGCGGAACTTTACCGGCGGCGGTGATCTGGCCGGTGAAGAAGCGACCGAACTGGTGCGCGGCTTCCACGACGGCGCGATAGCCACCGATGTTGGCCATGGAAGAGAGGGCGTCGAGGGACTGGGCACGGGAGATCCGCGGCACCATGTCCATCGCCATCACATTGATGTTGCGCTCGGAAAGCTTCTTGACCAGCTCGGGGTTCTGGGCGGGCCAGATGAAGCTCACCAGGGTGGCACCATCCTTAATTTGTGCGATTTCGGCCTCGGTCGGCGCGTTGACCTTGAAGACAAGGTCGGCTTGCCAGACGTTCGGTACCACGCTGGCACCGGCAGCCTCGAAGGCGGCATCATCGAAGCTGGCTCGCAGGCCGGCACCGGCCTCGATGGCAACCTCGAAGCCGAGCTTTTTCAGCTGCTCGACAGTGGCCGGGGTCGCTGCGACCCGGGTCTCACCGGCGAGACTCTCTCTCGGTATTCCAATCTGCATGACTATTCCCTGATGGTTAATAAACAATCATCGCCAAGTCTCTCATGTCTGAGGGGACAAGGCATGATCAAAGTGCAGGTCACGGGCCCTTTGTTATGAAAATCAGCAGGCTTCACCTCGACCTCCTGTCACGGTCAGGCCCCCGCTTTTCAGGCGCGAGGATGATTAGTATCAAATTTTGGAGTTTTATTACAACCACGGCCCCGGGCGGGCGGGTACAGAATTCAGCCCATCCCGGACCATGATTAAAAAAAACAAACCAAATTAGGGGCTTATAACAGCAAAAAGCGCTGAAAAAAGTGATCCAACCAGTCAAAAAAAATGTTTAACCCGGCCTCTACCTTAGCGTTTTTTGTTCTTACGAAATCTGCCGTTGGCTCATCTGATGAGATGAAAAGGGAAAAAGTAACCATTTTGCAACGTTCAGGGGGCCGCGTCCCCGCCTGCTGGCGGGTTCGGGCCCCCTGGTGCAACCGGGCCTTGGGCCCGTTTCAGGCGCGCTCTGCTTACCAGGCCGCCTCATAAATATGCCGGCTCTGGGCCAGGTCGATGTCGCCGTGCTCACCCAGGGCGGTCATGCCGTGCTCTTCGAGCTTGGCCAGCAGGGCGTCGATCCGGGCGTCGGCCACGTAATCCCGCAGCCGGGTCTTGATCCCCATCCGCTCGAAGAAGTCGCGGGTGGCGGCGATGGCACCGTCGATACGCGCCTCGTCACTGCCGCTGCGCAGATCCCAGACCCGCTCGGCGTATTGCAGCAGCTTGGCGCGCTTCTGCTCGCGCTTGGCCTGCAGCAGGGCGGGCAGCACCACCGCCAGGGTCTGGGCGTGGTCCAGACCGTGCAGGGCGGTGATCTCGTGGCCCAGCATGTGGGTGGCCCAGTCCTGGGGTACACCGGCTCCGATCAGGCCGTTCAGTGCCAGGGTGGCACTCCACATGATGTTGGCACGCACGTCGTAGTTTTCCGGCTCCACCAGCGCCTTGGGCCCCTCTTCCGCCAGGGTCAGCAGCAGCCCTTCTGCGAAGCGATCCTGCACCTTGGCATCCACCGGGTAGGTGAGGTACTGCTCCAGGGTGTGGATGAAGGCATCCACCACCCCATTGGCCACCTGACGGGCGGGCAGGGTGTAGGTGAGCACGGGGTCGAGCACGGCGAAGCGCGGCATCACGAAGGGAGAGAAGAAGTGCTGCTTGTCCCCAGTGCTCTTGCGGGTGATGACGGCGCCCATGTTCATCTCGGAACCGGTGGCCGGCAGGGTCAGCACGCTGCCCAGGGGAATGGCGGAGGCCACCTCGCCCCCGACGGTCTCGAGGATGTGCCAGGGATCCCTGGCCGGATCGTAGTGAGCGGCCGCGGCGATGAACTTGGAACCGTCCAGCACGGAGCCGCCACCCACTGCCAGCAGGAAGTCGATCTTCTCGGCGCGGGCCAGTTCGACGGCGCCCATCAGGGTCTCGTAGGTGGGGTTGGGCTCGATGCCGCCAAATTCAAACAGGGTCAGGCCGGCCAGCTCGCGGCGGATCTGGTCCAGCAGGCCGCTGCGCACCACGCTGCCGCCGCCGTAGGTGACCAGGATGCGGGCGTCGGCCGGGATCTGGCCGCGCAGCTGGGCCACCTGGCCCTTGCCGAACAGCACCTTGGTGGGGGTGTGCAGGATGAAGTTGTTCATGGGATCTCCCGGGGTGGTCGTAGTCGGTAAAGTATGGGTTGCATTTTTCTCTTATAACCCCCTACCATCAAGGGAGCTTTCTGCCGATTTCTTGCCTATTTCTACTGAGCATGGATAAATGAGTACAAATCAGCCCATCGCGGCGACCCACCAGTCCGCCCTCGCCAGCCGACTCGCCGCCCTGGCACCCCACCCGGGGATCACCGCCGCCCCCGTGCCCGGCGTGCACCTCATCTACACCACGGAGCATCATGACCGCATCCCGGTGCTCTACCGCCCGCGCATGATCATCATCCTGCAGGGGCACAAGGTGGGCTATCTCTCGGACTTCACCTTCCGCTACGACCCCGAGCACTACCTGATGATGACCCTGCCGCTGCCCTGCGAGTGCGAGTGCTTCGCCTCCCCCGAATCCCCTCTGGTGGGGCTCTCGGTGGAGATCGACGTGGCGGCGCTGCAGGCCCTGCTGCTGGAGATGGGGGACGCGGCCCCCGCCCCGGCGGAGCCGGGTCGCGGCGTGGTCTCCGTGCCCCTCTCCGAGACCATGCTCTGCGCGGTGGAGCGCCTCATCGACGTGATGGACAAGCCGCTCCACGCCCGGGTGCTGGGGCCCCAGATCGTGCGCGAGATCCTGTTCCACGCCCTGCACGAAGGGGGGGCCCCCGCCCTGCTGGCCATGGCCAGCCGTCACAGCCAGGTGAGCCAGATCGCCCGGGTGCTGCGTATCATGGAGCAGCGCTTTACCGAGAACCTGACGGTGGAGGAGCTGGCCCGGGAGGCGAACATGAGCGTCTCGGCCTTCCACCACCACTTCAAGGCGGCCACCGCCACCTCGCCCCTGCAGTACATCAAGACCCTGCGCCTGCACCGGGCGCGGCTGATGATGCTGCACGACGGCCTCAAGGCCGGGGTGGCGGCGGACAAGGTAGGCTACGAGAGCGGCTCCCAGTTCAGCCGCGAATACAAACGCTTCTTTGGCAACACCCCGAGCGAGCACGCGGCACGCTTCCGCTCGGGACAACTGCGTATCGTGGAGGGATGACATGCGCACACTGATCCTGCTCGTTCTGACCCTGCTGGCCACCGCCTGCACCGGCATTCCACCGGGACACCAGGTGGTCAAGCCCTTCCAGCTCGACCGCTACCTGGGCACCTGGTACGAGGTGGCCCGCCTCGATCACGGTTTCGAGCGCGGCCTGAACCGGGTCACCGCCACCTACAGCCTGCGGGATGACGGCGGTGTCAGGGTGATCAACCGGGGGCAGGACGAACAGGGGGAATGGCGCGAGGCCGAGGGGCGCGCCTACTTCGTGGGCGACAGCGACGAGGGGCGCCTCAAGGTGAGCTTCTTCGGCCCCTTCTACGGCAGCTACAACGTACTGGCGACGGACTATGACCTCTCTCTGGTGAGCAGTTACAACCTCCAGTACCTCTGGATCCTCTCCCGCACGCCCCATCCCCCCAAAGAGAAGGTAGAGGCCCTGGTCGAGCGAGCCCGGGGGCTCGGCTTTGCCACCGACCGGCTGATCTGGGTCAGCCAGGATCCGGCGGGGAACGCCCCATGAGGATCTTCCAGGCCACCCCCGGGGACATTCCCCGGATCACCCCCCTGTTCGTGGAATACCGGGCGTTCTACCGGCTGCCTGCCCGGCCCGAGGCCGCCGAAGCCTTCCTGCTGGAGCGCTGCACCGCCGGGGAGTCGGTGCTCTTCGTGGCCCAGAGCGAGGCGGGAGAGGTGCTGGGATTTGCCCACCTCTATCCCCTGTTCTGCTCCCTCGCCCTGAAACCCATCTGGCTGCTGTACGATCTGTTCGTGGCGCCGGCGGCCCGCCAGCAGGGGGTGGCCCAGGCGCTGCTGGCGCGGGCCGATCGCCACGGCCAGGAGACGGGCGCCGCCTTCCTGATGCTGAGCACCGCCACCGACAACCGGCAGGCTCAGGCCCTCTACGAAGGGCACGGCTACCAGCGGGACAACGAGTTCTACAGCTACATCAAGCCTCTCTGAGCCTCTGCCTGCGCCCGTTGCAGGGCCAGGACCCGGCATTATTCAGCGGGTGCATGGTGAAATAATATCCATACACAGAATGAATAAAGGCGACCCCGGGGTCGCCTTTGTCACATCCGGGTCGCAGCCTAGAGCCGGAAGCGCCCGATCTCCTGCTCCAGCCGCTCGGTAAGAGACTTGAGCTGGGCCGCCTGGGCGGCCTCTTCGCCAGCCTGGGCCGCCAGCGCCTGGGAGACGTGGCGGATATTCTCGGTGTTGCGGCTGATCTCGCCGGTCACCGAGGTCTGCTCCTCGGCCGCCGCCGCGATCTGGGTCGCCATGTCGCTGATGGCGCCGATGGCCTCGTTGATCCTGCCCAGGCTGAGATTCGCCGCTTCGGCGTCCTCCACGCTGGTGCCCGCCAGCTGGCGACTGGTCTCCATGCCGCCCACCGCCTTGCGGGTGGTCTGCTGCAGCGCCTCGATCATCTGCTGGATCTCGGCGGTGGAGTCGTGGGTGCGGCGCGACAGCACCCGCACCTCGTCCGCCACCACGGCAAAGCCGCGCCCCTGCTCCCCGGCCCGGGCCGCCTCGATGGCGGCGTTCAGGGCCAGCAGATTGGTCTGCTCGGCGATGCCGCTGATGGTGGCCAGAATGCCGCTGATCTGCTGGGCGTGGCCATCCAGCTCGTGGATGGTCTGGCTGGCGTCGGAGACCTCCCCCGCCAGCCCCGTGATGCTGCGCTGGCTCTGGCCGACCTGGGACTGGCCGGCCACCGCGAGGCGCACCGCATCGCCGGCGGTGTTGGCGGCAAACTCGGCGTTGCCGGCGATCTCCTGGGTGGCGGAGGCCATCTCGGTCACCGCGGTCGCCACCATGACGATCTCGTCCTGCTGCTGGCGCACCCGCTGGCTGCGGGCCTCGGCCCCCGCCGCCTGGGTGCGGGACTGGGCCGCCAGCTCGACGGTGACGTCCCGCAACCGGCTGACGATGCCATGCAGTCGCGCCACGAACTGGTTGAAGTTCTGGGCCAGCTGCCCCACCTCATCCTGGCTGCGGGTGGCGATCTGCACCGTGAGATCACCCTCCCCGTGGGCGATGTCGGCAAGCGCCCTGGAGACCCGCCCCAGATCCGCGAACAGGTAGTTGAACATGGCGATGAGCAGGGCACCGAACACCAGCAGCAGCACCAGGGTCAGCCCCACCAGTTGCCACAGCAGGGAGGCGAGCGGCGCCTCCAGCACCTCCTTGTACATCACCATGGCGAGCAGCCAGTCGGTGCCGGGCACGCCCTGCACCGAGAGCAGCACCTCGCGCCCGTTCAGGTTGGCGCCGTGCAGTTCGCCGTCGCGGCTCCACGCATCCAGCGCCGCCCCGGTGAGACCGGGATCCAGCTCCGCCACCAGCTTGAGCGCCAGCTCCTTGTTCGGGTGGCCGACGATGAGGCCGGTGCGATCGAGCAGCATGGCGTAGCCCTCTCCCTGCACCTTCATGGCCAGCACCTCGTCGATGAGGGCGTCGAGGGAGAGATCCGCCCCGGCCACCCCGATCACCCGGCCCTGGTGGCTCACCGGCTCGGCCAGGGTCACCACCATCTGCTGCATGGTCACGCTGACATAGGGCGGCGTGACGATGAGCTTGCCCGCCTTGTCGGCGTTCTGGTACCAGGGGCGGGCCCTGGGGTCATAGTTGGCGGTGTTGAGGGCGGGATCGTGGCGGGTCATCTCCCCCTGCGCCGAACCAAAATAGGTGAGGCCGAAACCGCCGGAGGTGCGGGTCTGCAACAGGTGGGGCACCAGGGCCGTGTCGGGGTCGCGCGCAATGACAGCGGCCAGGGCGTCGACCGCGTGCTTGCGATCCTCAAGCCAGTTGCCGATGGCCACCGAGTGGGCGTGGCCGTAGTTGACCGCCTCGCTCTGGATGGCGTCAAGGGTGCGGGATTTGAGGGTGTGGAAGGCGACAATACCGAGCAGGGCTGCCATCAGCAGCACTACCCCCAGGCTGGCCGCGAGCAGCTTGCCGCGCAACGAGAGAGCCATGACAACGAATCCTTGTGGTAGCCGGGGGCCGGGAATACCCCCATCTTGGTAGTTCTATCGGCACAATCATGAACGGTCTTTAGTGAATCCTGATATTTTTTCATCTATCAACAACAGAACGCACTACCAGCAACAGACTGCTCACTATTCCATGCTGACACCCGCAGACACCACAAGGCCGCCCGAAGGCGGCCATGAGGTCAGGTCGCGGATGACGGGCAGGCGGCCAGCACCCGCTGACCTGTCTCTTGAGGGCGGTTTCAGGCGTCTGAAAAGAGGGTTGGCGGGCAGGGTTGAGCATCCATCAGGAACCGAGCTGGTGCTCCCCCTGTTGCCCCCTCTCGACAACGTGGACTGTGCTAGATTGGGTATCCCGTTTTCAAGGAGAGCCCGCTGCCATGCCACGAAATATCGAGATCAAAGCCCGCATAGCCGGGGTCGATGACCTTATCCCCAAAGCCGCGGCCATCGCCGACAAGGGCCCCGTCGACATCGCCCAGGACGATACCTTCTTTCGCTGTGAATCGGGCCGCTTCAAATTGCGGACGCTCTCCCCGTCGGCAGGCCAGCTCATCTTCTACCGCAGGCCTGATCAACAGGGTCCGAAGGAGAGCTACTACCACATCACGCCAACGAACGAGCCGGACAAGCTGCGGGAAACACTCACCCTGGCTTGCGGCCAGATTGGCAGAGTGCGAAAACAGCGGACCCTCTTTCTGGTGGGCAGAACCCGGATCCATCTCGACCGGGTTGAAGGGCTGGGTCACTTCCTCGAACTGGAAGTGGTGCTGGAAGATGACGAGCCGCGCGAGGTGGGGATGCAGGAAGCTCACGACATCATGGCGCGTCTCGGTATCGAGCCCTCCCGGTTGATCGAAGGCGCCTATCTGGATCTCCTGCTGCAGCGACAACCCTGAGGGATTAACAACAACAAGGCCGCCCGAAGGCGGCCTTTTACTGTCCGGCGGCTGGGTTATTTGACCCGCGCCAGCGCCGTGTTGATCCTCAGGTTGGTCGCTTCCAGCCCCGGCTGCTGGCCGTAGAAGTCGAACGCCAGCTCGACACCGGGACGAAACAGCAGGCAGTGGGTGGAGCCGCCGAAGTGGAACATGCCGAGCTGCTCCCCCTTCGCGATCCACTGCCCCGGCTGCACCGTCACCTCGCAGCTCGACACCTCCGCCATGCCCACCGGCACCACGCACATCAGGCCGATTTTGGGGTTGTCCGCCTCGATGAAGATGAGTGCCCGGGTCGCCACCGCGGTGAGGAAGGGCTGGGACTGGTTCGGGGCGCTGGGGTCGGGCCCCGCCGGGCTGTCGAAACCCTGGTGGCGGTTGGCCAGGTAGTAGCTGCCGTTGACCACTTTGACCGAGCGCACCGTGCCGCTCACCGGGCTGTGCCAGCGGTGATAGCTGAGGGCACTGAGGAAGGCCTGATAGAGGGTGCCCCCCTCGAACGCGGCGGCGCGCGGGTCGAAGTCCAGCAGGTTGTCCAGGGAATAGGGCTGCCCCTTGAGCCAGAAGGCGTCCTGCCGCCTTACCCCGGTCACCACCTGCAGCGGGGCCGACTCGCAGGCGTTGGCGATCACGCTGTCATCGTCCGGGGCCGTCACCGGCCGCACGCCGGGGCAGAAGCGGCGGGTGAAGAAGTCGTCCCAGCTGGCGAAGCCCTCGTATTCCTCTCCCGGCGCGGTGTGGAAGATCCCCTCGAAGCGCTCTGGGGTGGGGTTGTCGCCGGCCCCGAGCGCCCCCTGCGCCACCTTGACCATCTCCCGTTTCGCCACGTCACCCAGCCAGGGGACGATCAGGGTCTGGCGATCCAGGGGGCTCACCGACTCCGTCAGCACATAACGGGACGCGGGACTTTGCAGGAAGTCGGCCCAGTAACCGAGGATCTTGCGCAGTTGCTGGTTCACCAGCGCATTGGCGAAGAAGTCGTACCCGGCGGCCGTCGCCATGGGCCAGTTGAGCAGGGCATTGATGGGGAATCCGATCAGCCCGGCGGGCTCCTGGGTCTGCACATCCTGATAGGCCTCCGGGGCCGTGGTCATGATGCCGTTGAGCAACTGCAGGAACTCATCGAAGCTGCGCACCTGGGCCTGACCGAGCGGGGTGCTGTGCTCGTGCTGCCACGCCTCGTCGAACATCCCCTGGGCCTGCTGATGCAGGAGAGGATCCTGCTCCACCAGCGCCTTCAATCCGGCGATCGGGGCCACCAGCGGGCGAGGCTGGCGGGTGACCGCCTGACGCAGCCGCTGTACCCAGCGCGCCACATGGGCCTGATCCCGGGGGACCCAGCCACCGGCATGGGCATGGGGGGGGCGCGTATCCACTGCCTTGTTCATCGCTCTCTCCTTGTTGAAGCTCCTTGGGCCCGCCGGATGCGATGCGCCTGAGGGCGCCATCTGGCAGGAAGCAAGGTGTAGCACAGGGGAAAAGCGGCCTCCATTGACAGAAATGGCAGCGGCGAAGCGGGGAAAAGAGGCTAACGGAGGCGGTGGCAAACGCCGGAAATGCGAAAGGCCAGCTCAATGAGCTGGCCTTTCTGAAAAATGGCAGGGGCGGCAGGACTCGAACCCGCAACCATCGGTTTTGGAGACCGCTGTTCTACCAATTGGAACTACGCCCCTGCAACAAACGAGGCGTAGTATACAAAGCGGAGGTCAAAGGTAAAGGCTTTTTTTCTCACTTTCGATGCGATCGAACAAATGACGAGCAGATCCCCGCAATTCCAACAAGGAGCGGGGGTAAGCTGCTGTATTTGCAGCCCCGACGGGGTAGGAATGGGACACAAATGGGGGTAGGGTGAAACCAGGCTCAGGGAGGCTGCCCATGCTCAATTACCGACTGCTGCAACAGCTTGCGCCCCTCAACTTCCGGGATGAGCGCAAGACGGAGACCCTGGCCGACTATCTGGACAGAGTCTCTCCCCTGGCGCCCTCCATTCCCTCCAATGTGCTCGCCCAGTGGATTTACCGTCATTGGCGCGGTTTTGAATCCAACTGGAGCTTTATCGATCTCGCCAGCCACCAGTTCGAGTGCGAGCACTGGCCCACCGCGCAGATTATCGAGCAGATAGACTCCCGCCACATGGAGGTGATCGATCGCTGGGGCGAGATGCTGCGCAGCAACCGCTACGTGCGCCGCTCCTGGCTCGGCGATGACATGCTGCGCCGGGGCACCTGGTCCGAGCCTGTCATCGTCCTCGCCACCGCCCCGGGAACCTGCTACCCGGACGGTCACCCCCTGCCCCATCCCTACTGCCTGCTGGAGGGGCACCACAGGCTCGGCTACCTGCGCAGCATGGCCGCCGATGGCGCTCCTTTGCAGGCGCAGCACGCACTCTGGATTTGCCGACCCGTTCGCGACACTTAAACGTTTTTCTGGCCAAATCCTGCCTATGAAATAAATTTTTGACAATTCAAAAACCAGCCCTATAATCGGTGCGGTTTTGAAAAAGGTCGGGACAGGACAATGCCGTTTTTGATGAAAAAAGCAGCCTTGCAGACGGGTGGAGCGCACCAGAGCGGCCCCGTTGTTTCCGGTTCCCGTCCCACAGATCCCCCGTTTTTTTTGAAAAGAGCCCCTGTTTCAGGGGCTTTTTTTTGTGCCGGAAAAACCTTCATTGATGCCAAAGGGAATGCAGACGATGACCAATCCACTCTATAACAAACACGTCATCTCCATCTCGGATCTGACCCGGTCCGACATGGAACTGGTGGTCGCCACCGCACAGCGGTTGAAGGCCGAACCCGACAGCCGCCTGCTGAAAGACAAGCTGGTCGCCAGTTGCTTCTTCGAAGCCTCCACCCGCACCCGTCTCTCCTTCGAGACCGCAGTCCAGCGCCTGGGCGGCAACATCATCGGCTTCGCCGACGGCGGCAACACCAGCGCCAAGAAGGGCGAGACTCTGGCCGACTCCATCAAGATCATCAGCTCCTACACCGATGCGGTGGTGATGCGCCACCCGAAGGAAGGGGCAGCCCGTCTGGCCTCCGAGTTCTCCCGGGTGCCGGTCATCAACGGCGGTGACGGCTCCAACCAGCATCCCACCCAGACCCTGCTCGACCTCTTCTCCATCCACGAGACCCAAGGCAAGCTGGACGGCCTCAACGTCGCCTTCGTCGGTGACCTGAAGTACGGCCGCACCGTCCACTCCCTGGCCCAGGCCCTGAGCCTGTTCAACTGCCGCTTCTTCTTCATCTCGCCGGAGGCGCTGGCCATGCCGGACTACCTCTGTGAGGAGCTGGAAGAGAAGGGCATCCGCTTCAGCGTGCACGAGACCATGGAAGAGGTGATGCCGGAGCTCGACATCCTCTACATGACCCGCGTCCAGAAGGAGCGCTTCGACGAGACCGAGTACAAGCACATGGCCGCCAAGTTCGTTCTGGAGCTGGCGACCCTGGAAGGGGCCAAGCCCACCATGAAGATCCTCCATCCCCTGCCCCGGGTTGACGAGATCGAGGTCGCCGTCGACAAGACCCCCCACGCCTACTACTTCCAGCAGGCGGAGAACGGGGTCTATGCCCGCCAGGCACTGCTGGCACTGGTACTGAACGAAACCGTCTAAGGGAAAGGGGAACATCATGTCCGAGAAGAACCAACTGCAAGTCGAAGCCATCCGCCACGGCTCCGTCATCGACCACGTCCCCGCCGGCCAGGGCATCAAGATCCTCAAGCTGTTCCAGCTGATCGAGACCCAGGAGCGGATCACCGTCGGCTTCAACCTCAAATCCGGCGCCCTCGGCAAGAAGGATCTCATCAAGATCGAGAACACCCGTCTGACCGAGCAGCAGGCCAACCAGCTCGCCCTGTTCGCCCCCAAGGCGACCGTCAACATCATCGAAGACTTCGTGGTGGTGAAGAAGCACCAACTGGCGCTGCCGGAGTTCATCGAAGGGGTCTTCCACTGCCCCAACTCCAACTGCATTTCCCACAACGAACCGGTGGAAAGCTACTTCCGGGTGCGCGAGGTGAAAGGGGCGGTGCGGATGAAGTGCAAATACTGCGAGAAGTCCTTCACCCAGGACATCGTCAGCGAACGCTACTGATTTCCTGCCGACAAAAGATATCCATGTGGGCCCCATCGGGCCCATTTTTGAACCCTGTCACATCACTTATTCCCCCTTTGGTTATAATTTGCCATCCCGTAATGGATATACCTCGCTCATCCCCTGCTTGAGTGCTCCTCATTAGTGTTTTTCGCTATGAAAAGCCGGAACGACAGACTGGGCGAGACCGCCATCGCTCATCGCCAAAGGAAGTCGCCATGGTCAACACCCTCAGCCGCCCAGCAGAACCAGAGTCCGACCTGGCCCAGCTCGACGCCTGCCGCCAGATCATCGGCCAGCACTGCTACAGCACCCAGGAGGAGATCCGCCGCGAGCTCTCCGCCCGCGGTTTTGCGGACATCAGCCAGTCCACCATCTCCCGCCTGCTGCGCCGTCTCGGGGTCGCCAAGGCCCAGAACGCCAACGGCAAGAAGGTCTACACCCTGGTGGACGAGCAGCTGGAGCCCGCCGGCAGCACCCGCTCCATCCACGACATGGTGCGCGCCGTGGTCCACAACCAGCAGATGGTGCTGGTGCATACCACCCCGGGGGCCGCTACCGTGGTGGCTCGCCTGCTGGATCGCAACGCCAATCCCGAGATCCTGGGGGCCGTGGCCGGCAACGACGTGGTACTGATCGCCCCGCGCCACATCAGCCGAACCCGCCAGGCTCACGCTGCCGTGGTGCGCACCCTGGAAAACGCCCGCTGACCCCTGCTGGATGCCAGAAGGCGACCCCGGGGTCGCCTTTTAGTTGCCCGCGCGGCAAGGAGCCAAGCCACGTGAGAGGCCGGGCGCCCCGCCTTGCCAGCCATCAAAAACGGGAGCCCCAGGCTCCCGTTGTTGTCCCTATGTCTGTCGGCATTCATGCCAGCACGGCGCCCAGGCTCAGGCAGAGCACGATCAGCACGGTCAGCATGCCGAGCAGCGGGGCCACCCACTTCAGCCAGCGCACATAGGGCACCTTGGCAATGGCCAGCCCCCCCATGACCACGGCGGAGGTCGGGGTCACCAGGTTCACCAGGCCGGAGGCGGACTGGTAGGCGGTGACCACCAGCTCGCGGCCCACGTTGGCGAAGTCGGCGAGCGGCGCCATGATCGGCATGGTCAGCACCGCCAGACCGGAGGAAGAGGGCACCAGGAAGGAGAGCACCACTTCCAGCACGAACATCACGTTGATGAAGACGATGGTGGAGAGGCCGGTCACTATCCCCTCTGCACTGTGCAAAATGGTATGGGTGATCATGCCGTTGTCCATCACCACGACGATACCGCGGGCGATACCGATGATGAGGGCCACGCCGAGCAGATCGCGGGCACCGTCGATGAAGTTGGAGGTCAGCTCCTCCTCGCTCATGCGGGAGATGACGCCGACGATGATGGCGGCAGCCAGGAACACGCCGGAGATCTGCGCCATCCACCAGCCCAGCACGGCCACCCCGTAGATCATCACGGCAAAGGCGGCGACGAAGATACCCAGCACGATCTTGCGGGTGGTGGTGAACTCCAGCATCTGGTCGCTCTTGTTGCCGAGGAAGTGGGCACGGTTCTCTTCCCACTTGTCGGCCACCAGGGATTTGCTGGGGTCGCTTCGCACCATCTTGGCGTAACGCATCACATAGGCCACGCAGATCAGCCAGCCGGCCACCAGCATGGCGACCCGCAACCAGATGCCGTCGGTGAAGGAGATGCCGGCCGCGTTGGCGGCGATCACGGTGGCGAACGGGTTGATGGTGGAGCCCAGGGTACCGATACCGGCCCCCAGCAGCACGGTCGCGGCAGCGACCACGGGGTCGAAGCGGGCGGCCATCATTACCGGCACCAGCAGGGTGTAGAACGGCAGAGACTCTTCCGCCATGCCGTAGATGGTGCCCCCTGCGGCGAACAGCGCCATCAGGATGGGGATCATCCACTCTTCACGGCCACGCAGGCGATCGGTGACGCGCTCGATACCAGCATCGATGGCACCTGTCTTGGTCACGATGCCAAGGAAGCCACCGATGATCAGGATGAAGAGGGAGACGTCGATGGCGCCAGCCTCATAGGTGTCGTGGTTGTAGAGACCGTCGATGGGTGCCAGCAGCACGTCGACGATCCCCTGGGGATTGGCATCCACCAGTTTGTAGGTACCGGCCACCGGCACTTCCTTGCCGAGGGCCTCGTTCATGGTCATCTCGTATTTGCCGGCCGGCACTATCCAGCTCAGGGCGGCCACCAGGGCGATCAGCACAAACAGTATCGTGTAGGCTGACGGGAACTTGAATTTGGTCATGGTCCAGCTTCCTTCTGTGGGTGTGGTATCCATGCAGGCTGCGGGTCGTAGGGTTGGAGGTATTATGCCGCTGTCACATGGTTGAAAAGCCGGGGGTCACCCCCCGGCACCACTGACGACGTCAGTCGCCCAGCGTAGCCACCATCACTGCCTTGATGGTGTGCATCCGGTTTTCCGCCTCGTCGAACACGATGCTGTGCTCGGATTCGAACACGTCCTCGGTCACTTCCAGGCCCTTCATGCCATATTTGTCGGCCACTTCCTTGCCCATTGTGGTCTCGTCGTTGTGGAACGCCGGCAGGCAGTGCATGAACTTCACATCCGGGTTCTTGGTCGCGTTGATGACGTCCATGTTGACCTGATACGGGGTCATCAGTTTGACCCGTTGATCCCAGGCTTCCTTCGCTTCGCCCATGGAGACCCAGACGTCGGTGTAGAGGAAGTCGGCACCCAGCACACCCTCTTTCACGTCTTCGGTCAGGTGGATGCGCGCACCGGTCTCTTCGGCGATGAGGCGGCAGGTGGCAACCAGCTCCTCTTCCGGCCAGAAGGCTTTCGGCGCCACCAGGCGGATGTCCATGCCCATCTTGGCGGCACCCACCATCAGGGAGTTGCCCATGTTGTTGCGGGCGTCACCCAGGTAGGCGAACTTGATCTGATCCAGACGTTTGCCCTTGCCGTGCTCCAGCATGGTCATGAAGTCCGCCAGGATCTGGGTCGGGTGGAATTCGTTGGTCAGGCCGTTCCAGACCGGCACACCGGCGTGGGCCCCCAGCTCTTCGACGATCTCCTGGCCGTAGCCGCGGTATTCGATGCCGTCATACATGCGGCCCAGCACCCGGGCGGTGTCCTTCATGGACTCCTTGTGCCCGATTTGGGAACCGCTCGGGCCGAGGTAGGAGACCTGGGCGCCCTGGTCGAAGGCCGCCACTTCGAACGCACAGCGGGTGCGGGTGGAGGTCTTCTCGAAGATCAGGGCAATGTTCTTGCCGACCAGATGCTTGCGCTCATAGCCACCGTATTTGGCTTTCTTCAGGTCGATGGCCAGATCGATCATGTATTGGATTTCGCGAGGGGTGAAGTCCAGCAGTTTCAGGAAGTTACGGTTACGCAGATTAAAAGCCATGATGAGTTCTCTCTATATTTGTTCAGACCAATTTGGCAGTGTCATTGACTACGCAGTTGTTCAGACCAGAGCCTTGGCTCAGGCATTGACGGTATTGGTGGCGACGATGTTGGTGCCGGCTTCCCCCTTGAGGATGGCGAGGCCATCTTCCAGGGCGCCGATGCCGACCATGCCGCCGGTCGCCTTGACGAATTCACAGGAGGCTTCGACCTTGGGCCCCATGGAGCCGGCATCGAACTTGACGCCAGCCAGCTCATCCGGGCTGGTGACCCGCAGCGGACGCTGGGTCGGTTTGCCCCAATCCAGATACACTGCATCGGCATCGGTCAGGATCAGCAGGGCGTCGGCCTTGATCTGCTTGGCCAGGTAGGCGGCAGACATGTCCTTGTCGATGACGGCCTCGATGCCGGTCAGGCTCTGGCCATCCCAGGTCACCGGGATGCCACCACCACCGGTACAGATGATGAGGTGACCCTGGGCGATCAGGGTTTCGATGGCGTCGCCTTCGACGATGCGCTGGGGCAGCGGGGACGGCACCACGCGGCGGAAGAACTTGCCGTCTGCCTTGACCGACCACTGCTTCTCGGCAGCCAGGGCGCGGGCCTCCACTTCTTCATAAACCGGGCCGATAAACTTGGTCGGGTTGGCAAACGCCGGATCCTGGGGATCGACCTGCACCTGGGTCAGCAGGGCGGTGACGTTGCGGCTCGGCATCAGGTTCTTCAACTCCTGGATCAGCATGTAGCCGATCATGCCCTGGGACTCGGCACCCAGCACATCCAGGGGATAGGGGGAGACCTTGGTGTAGGCGCTGTTCTGCAGGGCCAGCAGGCCGACTTGCGGGCCGTTGCCGTGCACCAGCACCACGTTGTAATCCTCGGCGATGCGGGCGATGGTCTTGGCGGCGGTGGCGATGTTCTTGCGCTGGATGTCGGCTTCCAGAGGTTCACCGCGGCGGAGCAGGGCATTGCCCCCCAGGGCGACGACGACAGTTGGTTTTTTCATGGGTGTTACTCTCGAATTCGGGTGTGTGTGGCGCCAGCCTCTGCCGGCGCCACGCCGTCTTGTCAGATGCCGTCACGTTCCATCGGGCAGCTCATGCAGCGGGCGCCGCCGCGGCCACGTCCCAGCTCTTCACCCGGGATGGGCAGCACAGTGATGCCGGCCTTGTCGTACTTCTCGTTGGTGTAGGTGTTGCGCTCGTAACCCACCACCACGCCGGGGCGCACGGTCAGCACGTTGTTGGCGTCATTCCACTGCTCCCGCTCGGCCTCGAAGCTGTCGCCGCCGGTGGTGATGAGCCTGAGCTGATCCACCCCCAGCGCCTTCTCGATGGCGGTCACGAAGTAACCCTCTTCCTTGATGTTCATCCCGGTGGCTCCGCCCGGGGTCAGGCTCCAGCAGTTCACATCCTTGCGGATGACTTCCGGATAGACGGAGAAGGTGTCGACATCCATGTGGGTCATGACGGTGTCGAGGTGCATGCAGCTGCGGTGTTTCGGCAGCTCCATGGCGATGACCTGCTTGGCCTGACCGTGCTTGAACAGGCTGCGGGCCAGATGCTCCACCCCTTGCGGCGTGGTGCGCTCGGACATGCCGATGAGCACGGCGCCTCGGCCGATGACCAGGACGTCGCCCCCTTCGATGGTGGAGTTGTCGTAGTCGCGCTCCTCGTCACCGAAGTACTTGATGAACTCCTGACCGGCAAACTGCGGGTGCCAGCGGTAGATCGCCTTCACGTGGTTGGTCTCGCGACGACGGGCGGCCTTGGCCATGGGGTTGATGGAGACGCCGCCATAGACCCAGCAGGAGGTATCGCGGGTGAAGAGGTGGTTGGGCAGCGGTTCGATGATGAAATCGGTCGGGGCATGCATGCCGACCACCATGTTGACGCCGCTGTAGGGCATCTCGGAGTAGGTGAGGCCGCCGGAGAGGATGCGGGCCAGCTCGCGGTGAGGCATGTCCGCCAGGAAGCAGCGCACGTCGTTGGCCAGGGCAGTGCCGAGGCGATAGTCGGAGACCTGGTGTTGCAGCAGCCAGGCTTTGGCTTCCGGCACGTCCAGGGTTTCCGCCAGCAGATTGGTCAGGAGGAAGACTTCGACATTTTGATCGCGCAGTACCTGAGCGAATTTGTCGTGCTCCTGACCGGCACGTTCCACGGACAGGACGTCGTCAAACAGCAGATCCTGGCAGTTGGAAGGGGTCAGACGCTTCAGACTGAGGTTGGGGCGGTGCAACATGACACGGCGCAACTGGCCAACTTCAGAACCTACATAAAATTTGCTCATGATGATATTCCGTCTAGCAGTGGTCCCTGCGAGTGATTGAATAGATTCCTTCTATTCAGGCTCGTGGCTAAGGCGGGATATTCTTTATGTAGGGTACTCGGCTTGTGTTCTATCCTGCCCTTGCCTTTCGACGCAGAGATTAGGTCTGGCAACTCCACCAAACTTGGACATTGATCACATTCACCCGAGACTGCATAAATTCAGAAGTTAATTTATGATGGAGTTTACATATCTGACATTTCCCTCACCCTCCATCCGGCATAAATACGCAATAAAGCCCCAACATATTCCACAAAGAGCGCAATTTCATTCATCCATGATATCCACAAATGGATATCCACAAATAAAAAACATCAAATAAATCATTACATTAAAATCAAAATGCTCATTTTTTGAATAAAGCTCACCCAACTTTGAATTTAATCTCGCTTATCATCCCGTTTGCTCCCAAATAAATAATCACCTGCTCCTTTATCGCTGAATAATCCATCTCTTGTCCCAGATCATGGCGGCCCGACCGGGCCAGATGGCGAGCCTCATCGCCAAGTCGTGTGCACTATCTCTTTTATATGGATATGCATTTTGCACGCATCCTGATGGCGACTTTTTCACCGACCGGTGTGCAACCGGGATTCAAAGTTTTTTCATTAGTTGAATTTTTTCAGTCACCTTGCGCCGATTTCGGGTTCGCCTTAACTCAAAAAGTGATGCTTGTCACATTCGTTCCCGTCACCAAGGAGATAACCATGAAGATCCCGTCGCTGTTTCTGCTCGTCGCCCTGGTCCTGCCCATGACACCGGCCCTGGTGCATGCCCAGGGAGCCCCCGCCATGCCGCTGGTGGTCTGTCACGTTGACCAGGCACCCCAGATGCTGGTACCCGCCTACCTATGCCAATGGTACGGTGGCAGCCAGCACCCCTGACCCTCTCGCCCAAGGGGAGGCGATCTCCTCTTGGGTCATCTCAGCTTTCCCTCCTTTACCTCCTGAATGGGATCCGGACCACGCCACCAGCATCATGCCCGCTGCCCGCCCTCATCTGCGATCGACACTGACCGGCCTCCCAGGATTCTGAACCGCAGTTAAACGCCTTGTGAGACATTCGCCATATACTGCGTAAGTAAAGTGCCAACAAAATTCTCGCCATAGTCGGAAGATACGCGTGAAAAAACAGCACGATAGATCATTAAAACCATGATTTTAAAAAAGATAACTTCATTATCCTTTCTCGGGAAACCAGTTTGAAAAAAACGTTTTTCAGCATGTCATTGTCGCCCTGCGCGAAATCCTTATAGTTACTCCTGCACGGACGCAATGAAGTCGGTCAGGAAGACTGGCTGCCAGGGTTGGGCAAATGGACTCACCACAGGATGTGGTAAAGGACACCTCCCAGGACGGAGAAAGTGCGACGGGAACGGATGACTCGTCAGGCCATGATGGCTAAAGGACACCCCAAAGGATTGGGAAGGGGAAACCTAAAGGAAGAGGTATAGTCAGGGATTGCAGGGAGCAACTTCGTTCAAGGATATGAGCGATAAGACTATCGGGGGCGACGCAAGTCGCCCCCATCTTTTTTGGGTATTTTTCACGTCTGCCCGCTGATGGGTCACCCCGACCACGGCATTGCTGGCCAGGGTAACCGGGACTCGCCCAGCCGGCGCTATTCCAGCCGGAAGTGCCCCACTATCTCCCGCAGCCTGTCATAGGTGCGCTGCATGGCATTCGAGCTGTCCACGGTGCGCTCGCCATTCCCCTTGAGCTGGGTGATCACCTCGGCGATGGCACTCATGTTGCGATTGATCTCCTCGGCGACGGCACTCTGCTCCTCCGCGGCCGTGGCGATATGGCTGATGAGATCGTTGATCTCCACCACTTCTCCCGCCATCAGATCCAGTGACGCATTCACCTTGCTGGTGTTTTCCGCCGCATCCTGGCAGCTCTGCCGGGTGTTGCCCATGGCAGCCACCACGGTCTGGGTGCCCCGTTGCAGCCGGGTCAGCATGGTCTGGATCTCGGCAGTGCTCTTCTGGGTGCGTCCCGCCAGAGAGCGCACTTCGTCCGCCACCACCGCAAACCCCCGCCCCTGCTCACCAGCCCGGGCCGCCTCGATGGCGGCGTTGAGGGCCAGCAAGTTGGTCTGCTCTGCGATGCCACCGATGACCCCGAGAATCGAGCCTATCTGCTGCACATCCTGCTGCATGGCTTCGATGGAGTGTGCCGTGGTCTCCACCTCCGTCACCAGCGCAGTGACGCTGGCCATGGCCTGATCCACCACCTGACGCGACTGGTTGGCCAGTTGCTGGCTCTGGCCGGTCAGCTGGGCAGTATTGGCCGCGCTCTCCGATACCGAGACGGCAGTACGGCTCATCTCGTTGATGGCGGTGACCACCTGTTCGGTCTCCCGCACATGCTCCGCCAGCAGGCCCTGGGCCGACCCCGTCTGCCTCGCCAATGCCGATATCCCTTCATTGAGCTGGCCGCTCGCTTGTCTCACCTCCCCCATCATGCCCTGCAACTGCTCGATGAAACGGTTGATGCCCGCCGAGATCTGGCCGAGATCATCCTTGCTGGTCACCGTGAGCCGGCGGGTCAGATCCCCATTGCCCTGGGAGAGCTCCTGTACCAGGTCGCGCAGGGAGAGGATGGGTCTATAGGCCAGGTTGAGGGCCACCATGGAGAGGGCCAGTACCAGCACCGCCACCCCGAGCAGGGCCAGGGTGATCTTGCCGTTGAGCGCCTGGGTCATGGCCCGGATATAGTCGAGATCCACATAACCGGTCAGGGTCCACTCGCTGCCGCGAATATCCAGCTTGTTGGGGCGGCTCTCGCTCTCTCCCTGGGGCTTGCTGCTGTAGAGCACCTGTCCCTGACTGTCGGTGAGGGAGAAGTAACGCCCTTCCCCGCTTACCTTGGTCAGCAGCGTCTTGAACTCGCTCATGTCGAGGTAGTAGAGGTAGGCTGAGTCTGCACCGCGCGGCACCAGGATGGAGATGACTGGTTTGCCGTCCAGCTGCTCCAGCGGGCTGACGGTGATCTGGTTGTTGGCGGCGGGGATCAGCTTGCGCAGGGCATCAACCCTAGCCTTGTCGTCGATGATCCCGTTCGCGTCGAATGCCATGTCGCCAATGAGCTTGACGATGTTGTGAAAGCCGGTCTCCTGCAGCGCCTTCTTGACGCTGGTCACCCCGAGGTTGAGGTTGGCGGCCAGCAGCACCTTCTGGTTGATGTCACCCGCCAGCTTCTCCCTGACCAGGGTGATCTGCTCGTTGATGTTCTGGGTGGCCTGGGTGCGGATGTAGCCGCTGATGAAATGGTTGACGCTGAACCAGGCGGTACCGATGGTGACCAGAATGGCGAGCAGCAACAGTACGTTGATTTTGACTTTGAATGCCATGGTATGGGTCCCTCCAAAGAGAAAGGGCCGGGATGACCCGGCCCTCCCTGCCAATGCTTACTTCTTCTTGGCGTACTTCATGGAGTCCAGGGCTACCGCCAGGATGATGATGCCGCCCTTGATGATGAACTGCCAGTAAGGGCTGACACCGATGTAGGTCAAACCATAGTTGATCAGCGTGAAGATAAGTACGCCGGTGATCACACCCGCGACAGTTCCCACACCGCCGGCAAACGAAACGCCCCCCACCACGCAGGCCGCGATGGCATCCAGCTCGTACATGAAGCCGAGGTTGTTGGTGGCACTGCCGATCCGCCCCGCTTCCAGCATGCCGCCGAAGGCGTAGAAGACACCGGCCAGGGCATAGATGACCACCAGGTTGACGGCGACGTTGACGCCGGACACCTTGGCCGCTTCCGGGTTGCCACCGATGGCGAAGATGTTCTTACCAAAGCGGGTCTTGTTCCACAGCACCCAGACGAAGACGCTGGCGATGGCCGCATAGAAGGTCAGGTACGAGAGCTTGAACCCACCAATCCGGATGAAGCCCTGCGCAAAGTTGGAGAAGCGAGGATCAAACCCGGCTACCGGAGAAGCCCCCACGGAGTCGAAATAGAGGGAGTTGATGCCGTAAACGATGATCATGGTGCCCAGGGTGGTGATGAAGGGCGTCACGTTCAGGTAGGCGACGATCAGGCCGTTGACCAGACCAATCAGGGCGCCCACCACGCACACCAGCAGGATCACCGCCGGAATGGGCACCTCCCCCAGGGTGGGGAAGACCTTGTTGACGTTGGTCAGGGCCTGCAGCATGGTGGCCGCGATCAGCGCTGCCAGGCCGACCTGGCGACCGGCCGACAGGTCAGTACCCTGGGTGATGATGATGCCCGCCACCCCGAGGGCAATGATGACCCGTACCGAGGACTGGGTCAGGATGTTGCTGAGGTTGGTGAGGCTGAGGAAGGAGGGCTCCTTGATCACGATGATCATGAGCAACACCAGCAACACCACATAGATGCCGTTCTCTTTGAGCGCCTGCATCAGATTGAAATTTTTAGCCGACTCCATAATGTCTTCCTGTCTTTATAGGTACAGAGATGCCAGGCGCAGGATCTCGCTCTGGTCAGTTTCTTTGGTGTTGACGATCCCCGCGACCCGGCCATTGCTCATGACCATGATGCGGTCCGTGATGCCGAGCAGTTCCGGCATTTCGGAGGAGATGATGACGATGCCCTTGTCCTTCTTCGCCAGCTCCAGGATGAGCTGGTAGATCTCGAACTTGGCGCCGACGTCGATACCCCGGGTCGGTTCATCCAGCATCAGGATCTCGGGCTGGGTCAGCAGCCAGCGACCGATGATCACCTTCTGCTGGTTGCCACCGGAGAGGGAGCCGATCTGGGTCTGCTGGGTCGGTGTCTTGACCCGCATGGAGTCGATGACCCACTGGGTATCGCTCTTCATCTTGTTGTCGCTGAGCAGCCCCATGGATCCCTTGTAGTTGTCCATGTTGGCGATCAGGGAGTTGAAGGCGATGTCGAGGCGTGAATAGATCCCGGTGGAGCGGCGCTCCTCGGTCACCAGGGCGAAGCCGTTCTGGATCGCCTCGTGGGCGTTGTGGTTCGCCACCTCTTTGCCGTGCAGCTTGATGGTCCCTTCGCTGCGATCGCGGATGCCGAACAGGGTCTCCACGATGTCGGTGCGCTTGGCCCCCACCAGACCGGCGATGCCGAGGATCTCCCCCTTGTGCAGGTTGAAGGTCACGTCCTTGATGGAAGGCTGGTTCTTGGCCGTCAGGTGCTCGACCTCGAGGATCACCTCTTTGGGCTGGTTGGTTTTTTCCGGGAAGCGCTGGGTGAGCTCGCGGCCGACCATCATGCCGATGATCTGATCCATGGTCATGCCCTGGAGGGGCTGGGTCGCCACCCACTGGCCATCCCGCAATATGGTGATCTCGTCACAGAGCTGGAAGATCTCTTCCATCTTGTGGGAGATGTAGACGATGCCGCACCCCTTCTCCTTGAGCTTGTTGATGATCTTGAAGAGGTGGTTAACCTCTTTCTCGGTCAGGGAGGAGGTGGGTTCGTCCATGATGACGATCTTGGCGTCATAGGAGAATGCCTTGGCAATCTCGATCATCTGCATCTGGGAAACCGACAGGGTGCCGACCTTGACCCTGGGGTCGATATCGATGTCCAGCTCCTCGAAGATATGCTTGGTGTCCTGATACATCTTGCCGTGGTCGACAAACAGTCCCTTGGTGGGATAGCGGCCGAGCCACATGTTGTCCATCACGGTGCGTTGCAGTACCAGGTTCAGCTCCTGGTGCACCATGGAAACGCCATTCTCCAGCGCCTCTTTGGACGAGGTGAAGTTGATCTCCTGTCCCTTGAAGAAGATCTTGCCCTGATCCTTCTCGTAGATGCCGAACAGGCACTTGAGCAGCGTGGACTTCCCTGCGCCATTCTCGCCCATCAACGCATGCACAGAATGAGGACGGACCCGTAAATTGACATTATCGAGTGCCTTGACGCCAGGAAAGCTCTTACTGACGTCAATCATCTCCAACAGCCATTCTGATTGTTGCCGTGTTGTCATATCAGCCATCACATCTGGTTGAAAAGAGGGCAAGGGGATCTCCCTTGCCCTGAGGGGAGGAATTACTCGAATTGGGACAGGTTGTCTTTGTCTACGCCCACGTAGGCAACGCGGACGACCTTGTTGTCGATCTTCCAGTTGGTGCCTTCACCGGCCGGCTTGCCTTCGGCCAGGTTCTTGGTCAGCTCGAAGGTGGCCTTGGCCTGGTTGGCCGCATCGTTCAGCACGGTACCGGCCATGGCACCGCTCTTGACCATGGCCAGGGCTTCCGGCAGGGCGTCAACACCGAACACCGGGATGGCGGTCTTGCCCTGGGCCTTCAGGGATTCCACGGCGCCCATCGCCATGCCGTCGTTGTTGGCGATGACCACTTCGATCTTGTTGGCGTTCGGACCGGAGATCCAGGCGTCCATCTTGTCCTTCGCCATGGCGGTATCCCACATACCGGTATCCATGTGCAGCTGCTCGGTCTTGATGCCGCCATCGTTCAGAGTCTTGACGACGTAGGTGGTGCGGGCTTCTGCATCCGGGTGGCCAGGCTCCCCTTTCAGCAGCACGAACTGGATGACGCCATCCTTGTTCAGATCCCACTCGGGGTGCGCTTTCCAGTGCTTGGCGATCAGCTGGCCCTGGATGATGCCGGACTCCTTGGAGTCGGTGCCCACGTAGTAGGCCTTGTCATAGCTGGCCAGGTCGGCCGCGCTCGGTTCCTTGTTGTAGAAGACCACGGGGATCTCGTCCGCACGGGCTTTCTCAATCACGACAGGGGCCGCCGCCGGGTCAACCAGGTTGATGGCCAGGGCCTTCACGCCCTTGGCCAGCAGTACGTCGATCTGGTCGTTCTGCTTGGACTGGTCGTTCTGGGAGTCGTTCATCAGCAGTTCCACACCCGGGGTGGCCGCCGCTTCTTTCTCGATGGCCTTGCGTACCACGGCCATGAAGTTGTCGTCGTACTTGTAGACGGTGACCCCGATACGGGTATCGGCCTGGGCTTGGGCTCCCGCCATCAGTCCCATCAGCAAGGTGGCAACTGTCGTGAGTTTTTTCATTGTTATGCTCCGATCTCTATCTGTTTTTTGTAGGGAATTCTGTACACCGTTTGAGCTGGCGCCAGCCTAATGTAATCAGTTTGTTGTGAGGCGGTCTGTGATCCTGGCAACAAAATGAAAACGTTTACACTCTGTTACATAGCCGTAATATTGTTAAAAATTAAATAGTTACGTGAGAAACCGCCTTTGAGTCTCGCCATCTCGCGACGGCGGGTCCGGCTAGCTCAGACGGCAGTGCCAGTGATAACGCCCCGGCAACAGCCAGAACTCGGGCCGCACGCTCTGGCTCCAGGAGTCGTCGCCTCCTACCCCCATGTGGAAGCCATCGAGGCACAGGTGCGTGCCCCCCAGAGCCACCAGATCGGTCTGGTGACGGGCTTCGGCCAGCTGCTGCTGACTGTAGCGGCTGACGCTGAAGTGGAAGCGTCCCTCCACCGCCAGATCCCCCAGTTGCAGTGCGCGGGTATCGCAGCGCAGTCCGTTGTCGGTGGGGAAGACATAAGGGGTGTGCAACGCCTCGATGGGCAATTGCCAGCGACCGAGATCGGCGGCGAGCCGGCGATCCGGGTAATTCTCGTGGGGGCCAAGCCCCAGCCAGCTCACCGGGGCACCTTCGGCCGGTTCATCAGCCA
The DNA here is from genome assembly GCF_040907765.1 of Aeromonas sp. s9. Taxonomy (NCBI): domain Bacteria; kingdom Pseudomonadati; phylum Pseudomonadota; class Gammaproteobacteria; order Aeromonadales; family Aeromonadaceae; genus Aeromonas; species Aeromonas sp. s9. The sequence goes on along the minus strand of NZ_JBFOCK010000045.1, from coordinate 92,739 downwards.
GCCAGAGCCGGGCACCGATGCGCGGCAGGGAGGGCATGTCGGCGGCCACCTCCACCTCGATGGCGAGGTGCATGGCGCCCTCCCCGTCCACCCTGTGATGCCAGCGGGTCAGGATCTTCGGCTCGTCACCCACGAAGTAGCCGTGGTGCGCCGTGATGAGACCCAGCTCCGGACTCGCCTCCAGGCCGAGACAGCGGTGCTGCAGATCATTGAGTCCGGCCTCCTGCCAGCGGGCAATCCAGGCGTTGGGATCGGCGTGATCCGCCTCGCTGGTGCCGATATCGTTGTCGAGCGGCGCCCGATAGAAGTGATCGGCGATGGCGTCGCGCAGCCGCTCGCGGCCCTGCTTCTGCCAGCTGACGATGCGACCACTGGCCTTGTCGAGCTGCCACAGGGAATCTGCGGCGCCAAGCACCCAGTGATCGCGCTGCTCGGTCAGGCTGACCGCCGGGCAGGCCGACGGCAGCGCCAGGGGCGCGGGCAACAGGCATTGCTGGCGAGCCACCTCGTGACCCGCTCCGGCCCAGGCCGTGGCGGTGGGCTGCACGATGGCGAGATCCAGCCAGGCAAGCGCCCCCGGCGCAAAGGCCGGCAGTTGCTCCAGCAGGGTCAGCGTCACGCTCCCCCGGGGGGCCAGCTCGAGCGGGCATTCACCCTGGCTCACCACCACGCCGTCTTCACACAGACGCCACTGCAGGCGTTCGTTGTCCGTCTCGCGGAACAGGTATTCGCTGCGGATCTCCACCGTCAGCGGCTGGCGACCCTGCAGGGTCAGAACAAAGGGCTGCTGGGCACGCCGGGCTTCAAACAGGGAGGGATGGGGGGTGCGATCGGGGAACAGCAGGCCGTTGCAGCAGAACTGGCGATCGTTGGGAGTGTCGCCGAAATCGCCACCATAGGCCCAGAAATGGCGGCCATCGTCGGTCTGCTTGTCCAGCCCCTGATCGACCCAATCCCAGACAAACCCACCCTGCAGCCGCGGATGATCGCGAAATGCCTGCCAGTAATGGGCATAGCCCCCCAGGCTGTTGCCCATGGCGTGGGCGTATTCGCACAGGATCAGCGGCCGGGTCTCTTCCGGCAGGCCGATCCACTTGGCCAGCGCCCACTTGGGCACCGCCGGGAAAGGTTGATCCTGGTGGGTACGGGCATACATGGGGCAGATGATGTCGGTGGCCGGGGTGTCGGCCCCGCCCCCTTCGTACTGCACCGGGCGGCTGGGATCCGCCCCCTTCACCCAGCGATACATGGCGTCGTGGGCCGGACCATAACCGGATTCGTTCCCCAGGGACCAGATGATGATGCAGGGGTGGTTGAAGTCCCGGGCCACCATGCGGGTAACACGCTCCAGGAAGGCGTTGCTCCAGGCGGGATCCCGCGCCAGCCGCCCCATGGGGGTCATGCCGTGGGTCTCCAGGTTCGCCTCGTCCACCACATAGAGGCCGAGCCGGTCGCACAGGCGATAGAGCTCGGGGTGATTGGGATAGTGGGAGCAGCGCACCGCGTTGAAGTTGTGCCGCTTCATCAGCAGCAGATCCTGCTCCATGTCGGCCGGGGTCACCACGTGACCCGTGGCGGGATGGTGTTCATGGCGATTGGCACCACGAATCAGCAGGGGTTGGCCGTTGACCCGCAGCAGGCCGCCACGGATCTCCACCGCCCGAAAGCCCACGTCATGGGCCTCGCTCTCGAGGACGCTTCCTTGCTCGTCCAGCAGGGTCAGGGTCAGGCGATAGAGGTGCGGGGTCTCGGCGCTCCACTTGTGTGGCGCCGTTACCATCAGCCACAGCTCGGCGCGATCGTCATACACCCCTTTCTCGTCGATGGCCTGGGTGCCGATCCGCTGGCGCAGGGTCGCGACCCGCTCGTCGCCATCATAGAGGTTGGCCTCCACCGACAGACCGGCTCCGTTGGCCGCCTGCAATTCAACCTTGAGGCGGGCATCCCGGTAGCAGGCGTCGAGCTCGGGCGTCACCCGGATATCCATCAGATGACGGGTCGGTTTGTGCAGCAGGCTGACGGAGCGGAAGATGCCGCTCATGCGCCACATGTCCTGATCTTCCAGATAGGAGCCGTCAGACCAGCGCAGCACCAGGACGGCGAGGCGGTTGGCCCCGGCCTGAAGGAAGGGGGTCAGATCGAATTCCGCCGGCAGCCGGCTGTCCTGGGAGTAACCGACCCAGCGGCCGTTGCAGAAGAGGTGAAACGCGCTGTCCACCCCGTCGAAGATGATCCGGGTCTGTCCCTCGGCCAGCCAGTCCGCAGCAACGGTGAACTCGCGGGAGTAGCAACCGGTGGGGTTCTCGGCAGGCACCCGGGGCGGGTCGCAGGGAAAGGGGTACTTGATGTTGGTGTAGATGGGCACATCCGTGACGGGCCGCGTCCCCGGGTAGGCCGCAGCCAGTTGCCAGTTGCCCGGCACCTTGATGGGGCAGGCATCCGGCAGATCCTCCACCAGCCACTGCTCCGGCACCCGCTCCGGGGCCTCGAACCAGGAGAACTGCCACTCGCCGTCCAGCAGCAGGCGGGAAGGTGACAACCCCCCCATCCTGGCTTCCCCTTCACTGCGCCAACTGGACAAGGGGGTATGGGCTGGCAACCGGTTCACGGCGGTGATCCCCTGGGTCTGCCAATCCTGACGGGCCACTATCTCCCTGAGCATGCTTCACTTCTCCCTGCATTCACGCTGAAAACCACTGCAGTGTAGGAGAGTTTTGCCCGGTGATCGGCGATCCCGCTCACACAGATGTAAACGATTACACTCATTTTGTTAAGTAAAACGGAGTAAAAATCGGATAAATCCGGGTAAATGACCCCATGGGGGAAAAAGCGGACCTTCGGAAGGGCAAAAGATGCCCGGGAGTGTGAAACCGGGAGGCAATGGCCGAGCCAGCGGAGCAAGCCATGGCAAAGACACTACATCGCGCCCCCCTCGCCTCATCAGGTGCTGGAGCGCCTCAACCCGGTTCCGGGCACGCAGCCCGGCCTCTCGAAGGAGCGCGCAGAGGCCACGATCGCCCCTGCCCGGCGCAGAGAAAAGCCATGACGGGCGTCTGGCAGGATCTGGCAAGAAGTGAGGCTCGGCAGGCCGGGGGAGAGGGGCTCGTGACAGACGAGCGGGAAGAGCTGCCGAGTTCGGCAGGCAGGGAGCGTGAGGGGACCGTTGTCACTCCTCAGACAGTCCTTTATGGTCTGCGCTAGCCATGCTCTGAGCTATCTATCGTCTGAGCTATGGGGGCGCTTTATATGCTGCAGTACGGGTTCGCCAGGTGCAGCGCTTGCGCCGACGGGGGCGCAAGCGCTGCGATCAGGACCTGACGGGAGCGACCGAATGGCGGTTGATCAGGGTGGGGGTATAGATGCGGCTCTGCACCGATTCGCTCTCCCCTGCGGCGAGTTGCAGCGCCAGCTTGGCCGCCTGGGCCGCCATCAGCTCGATGGGATAGCGCATGGTGGAGAGCTTGGGTCTCAGGTATCTGGCGTAGATGATGTCATCGAAGCCCACCACCGAGACCTCTTCCGGCACCTTGAGGCCGTTGTCCGCCAGCACGGAGATGGCCCCTGCCGCCATGGCGTCGTTGTAGGCCACCACCGCCGTGATGGGCAACCCCTTGGCCAGCAGGTTGAGCATGGCGCGCTCGCCCCCCTCTTCATTGGGCATGCCGCTCTCCACCAGCTCGGGATCGGCGAAGACCTCCGCCTCCGCCAGGGCATCCTGATAGCCCTGGTGGCGCAACAGCGCATCCTCGATGGCGTGATCCGAGCTCAGGAAGGCGATATGGCGGTGGCCGAGATCCAGCAGATGACGGGTGGCGGTCGCCGCACCCTGGCGGTTGTTGAGGGCGATGCAGCGCCCCCTCAGACTCGGAATGTCGCGGTTGATCAGCACCATGCCGGGGGCGCGCAGGGCGTAGTCGACCAGCTCCTCGTCGCTGAGCGCCTTGCTGTGCACCACCAGTGCCTCGCAGCGTTTGCCGATGAGCAGCTCGATGGCCTCCCGCTCCTGCTGGGCGCGGTGAAAACCATTACCCATCAACAGGTGCAAGCCCTGCTCCACCGCCACTGCCGCGACCCCTTTGACTAGGGCGCCGAAGAAAGGATCCGCCACGTCGCCCACCACCACTCCCATGGTGTCACAGGTCTGGCTGACCAGGGCCCGCGCGTTGGCGTTGGGGGTATAGCCCAGCTCGGCCATGGCCTTCAGCACCACCTCGCGGGAGGCGGCACTGGCCTTGGGTGAGTTGTTCATCACCCGTGAAACCGTTGCCACTGACACATTGGCCAAACGGGCGACATCCTTGATGGTGCTCATGCTGTTTTCACTTATTTCACGCTGCAACTGGCCGCATTATACCGTTCAATGTCACTGATAACAGGGGGAAAAATCAGAACTTGCCACATTGGTCGATGAAAACAAGTGTAATCGTTTACACGTATTTGTTAAGCAGCTCACAGTTTGCCCGTCAGCCCCTCGGCTAGACTCCTGCTCAGGCTTTCCTGATGCGAGGAGTTGAGGGTGGAACAACGGATGAAAGTACTGGTCACCGGCGGTTGCGGCTACATCGGCAGCCACACCTGTCTGGCCTTGCAGGCCGCAGGCATGGAGCCCGTGGTGGTGGACAACCTCTGCAACAGCAAGGCGGGCGTCCTGACCCGTGTCGCCGCCATCAGCGGGCGCGAGCCCCGCTTCTACGAAGGGGATATCCGTGACCCGGCCCTGCTGGATCGCATCTTCAGCGAGCAGCACATCGACGCCGTGATCCACTTCGCCGCCCTCAAGGCGGTCGGCGAGTCGACCCGCATCCCGCTGGACTACTACGAGAACAACCTGAGCGGCACCCTGGTATTGCTGCAGGCGATGAAACGGGCCGGGGTACGCAATCTGGTGTTCAGCTCGTCGGCCACCGTCTACGGCGATCCCGCCAGCACCCCGATCCGGGAAGATTTTCCCCGCAGCGCCACCAACCCCTATGGCCGATCCAAGCTGATCATCGAGGAGATCCTCGAGGAGCTGCAGCGGGCCGAGCCCCACTGGAGCATGACCCTGCTGCGCTATTTCAACCCCGTCGGCGCCCACGAGTCCGGCACTCTGGGGGAGGATCCCCAGGGCATCCCCAACAATCTGATGCCGTTTTTGACCCAGGTAGCCATCGGCCGGCGCGACTGCCTCTCGGTCTTTGGTAACGATTACCCAACCATCGACGGCACCGGGGTGCGCGACTACATCCATGTGATGGATCTCGCCGAAGGGCACGTCAAGGCTCTGGAACACTGCGCCGGACGGGGCGGTGTCCACGCCTACAACCTGGGCACGGGCCAGGGCCAGAGCGTGTTGCAGATGGTCGCGGCGTTCGAGGCCGCCTGCGGTCGGCCCCTTCCCTACCGGATCGAGCCACGGCGCCCCGGCGACATCGCCGAGTGCTGGGCCGATCCCGCCAAGGCCGCTCGGGAACTGGACTGGCACTCCAGCCGGGATCTCGCCGCCATGTGCGCCGACAGCTGGCGCTGGCAGTCCGCCAACCCCAATGGTTACGAGGCGTAGGCCCTGTCCTGCGCCTTCGGATGTATTCAACTCACACACTGGAGTGATGATGTTCAACCCCGTTGATCACCCCCACCGCCGCTTCAACCCGCTCACCGGCCAGTACGTGCTGGTCTCCCCTCACAGGGCCAAGCGCCCCTGGCAAGGCCAGGTCGAGAAGGTGAGCCTGGCGCCGAGCCAGGCCCATGATCCCGACTGCTTCCTCTGTGCGGGCAACACCCGGGTGACCGGCGATATCAACCCCGACTATCAGGACACCTTCGTCTTTACCAACGACTTCGCCGCCCTGATGCAGGACACCCCGGCCGCCGACGCGGCGCCGGATCCCCTGCTGAAGCTGGAAGCCGCCCGGGGCACCAGCCGGGTCATCTGCTTCTCGCCGGATCACGGCAAGACCCTGCCCGAGCTGCCCCTGCCCGCCATCGAAGGGGTGATCACCACCTGGATGGACCAGGTGGCCGAGCTCTCTGACCAGTGGGAATGGGTCCAAGTCTTTGAAAACAAGGGCGCCGTCATGGGCTGCTCCAACCCGCACCCTCACGGCCAGCTCTGGGGCAGCGACTTCCTGCCCAACGAGATTGCCAGGGAAGAGGCGCACCAGCGCGCCTGGCTGGCCGAACACGGCCGCCCCCTGCTGCTGGACTATGTGGAGCGGGAGCTGGCGGATCGCTCCCGCATCGTGGTGGAGACCGCCCACTGGCTGGCGGTGGTGCCCTTCTGGGCGGCCTGGCCGTTCGAGACCCTGCTGCTGCCCAAGGCCCATGTTCCCTCCATGCTGGATCTCACCCGGGAACAGCAACAGGATCTGGCCATCGCGCTCAAGGAGCTTACCAGCCGCTACGACAACCTGTTCCAGTGCAGCTTCCCCTACTCCATGGGCTGGCACTTCGCCCCGCCCCGTTCCGACTGCCCCGAGGCGTGGCAACTGCACGCCCACTTCTATCCGCCCCTGCTGCGCTCCGCCACGGTGCGCAAATTCATGGTGGGCTTCGAGATGCTGGCCGAAACCCAGCGCGATCTCACCCCGGAACAGGCGGCCGAACGGCTGCGCGCCCTCAGTCCCATCCACTACAACGACCAGAACCAGTCCAATGAGGAGGCCCTATGACCCCGAGCCAGCGCGTCAGCGCCGTGTTTGCCGAGCAGTTTGAGCAACAACCCGACCTGCTGGTACGGGCTCCAGGCCGCGTCAACCTCATCGGCGAGCACACCGACTACAACGACGGCTTCGTGCTGCCCTGCGCCATCGACTACGAGACCTGCGTCGCCATCGGCCTGCGCGGCGACAACCTGGTCGAAGTGATCGCCGCCGACTACGACAACCAGCGCGACCGGTTCAGTCTCGATCAACCCATCGAGCACCACCCCAGCCAGCGCTGGAGCGACTACATCCGCGGCGTGGTGAAACACCTGCAGGCACGGGGCCACGCCCTGAGCGGCCTCAATCTGGTGGTCTCCGGCAACGTGCCCCAGGGGACGGGTCTCTCCTCCTCCGCTTCCCTGGAGGTGGCCATCGGCCAGGCCTTCAAGGAGGCCCAGGGGCTGGCCATCAGCCAGGCGGAAATCGCCCTCAACGGCCAGCAGGCGGAGAACCAGTTCGTCGGCTGCAACTGCGGCATCATGGATCAGATGATCTCCGCGAGCGGCAGGCAGGATCACGCCCTGTTGCTCGATTGCCGTTCCCTGGAGACCCGGCTCATCCCCATGCCCACCGATCTGGCGGTGCTCATCGTCAACTCCAACGTACGCCGCGGCCTGGTGGACAGCGAATACAACACCCGTCGCCAGCAGTGCGAAACCGCCGCCCGCCACTACGGGGTCAAGGCCCTGCGCGACCTGGATCTGGCGACCCTGGAAGCGGGCAAGGCCGGGCTGGACGAGGCCTGCTATCGCCGCGCCCGCCACGTGGTCGGCGAGAACGCCCGCACCCTGGCGGCGGCTGATGCACTGGCACAGGGCGATCTGGTGCGCCTCGGTGAGCTGATGGGCCAGTCCCACGCCGCCATGCGCGATGACTTCGAGATCACCGTGCCCCCCATCGACGGCCTGGTGGAGATCATCAAGGCCCGGATCGGCAGCGAAGGCGGTGTGCGCATGACCGGCGGCGGTTTTGGCGGCTGCGTGGTCGCCCTGCTGCGCCCCGAGAAGGTGGCCGAGGTGATCGCCGTGGTGGAGGCGGAATACCCGGCACGCTTCGGCCTCAAGGCGGACTGCTACGTCTGCCGTGCCAGCGCAGGGGCCGGCAGACTGTAACGCACGCCTGACAACGGGTGACGCCCCCTGCCCGGCACTCGCGAGGCCGGCAGGGGGCGACGGGATCACGACGGGGAACCGCAAACCATGATGAGATTCGAGCTGGAAAACGAGAAGGGACTGCGGCTGCGCGGTCTCGCATACGGGGCCACCCTCACCTCCCTCACCCTGCCGGTGGCGGGAGAGCGGCGGGAGGTGCTGCTGGGCTGCGCCGACGAGGCCTACCTCACCCAGCAGGTATGGCTGGGTGCCGTGGCGGGGCGCTTTGCCAACCGCATCGGCGGCGCCCGCCTTGAGCGGGAAGGCCAGTGCTGGACGCTGGACGCCAACCAGGGGGCCAACTGCCTGCACGGCGGGCGCGACGGGTTCCATCGCCGCACCTGGCAGATCAAGGAGCAGGAGGCGGACAGGGTCAAGCTGGCGCTCCTCTCCCGTGCGGGGGATCAGGGCTTTCCCGGCAATCTGAGGGTGAGCCTGGAGTATCGGCTGGAGCAGTGCGATCTGGTGGTCGACTTCTGCGCCAGCACGGACGCCCCCAGTCCGGTCAGCCTCACCAGCCACGCCTACTTCAACCTGGATGGCGGTGGCGACATCCGCCACCACACCATCAGCCTCGACGCCGACCGCTACCTGCCCACGGATGACCAGAGCCTGCCGCTGGCCATCGCCCCGGTGGAAGGCCCCTTCGATCTGCGCGCCCCCCGCCCCATCGGCCAGGCGTGGCTGGACCACCCCCAGCAGCAGTTGGCCAAGGGGTACGATCACGCATTTCTGCTCAACAACAGCGATTTTGAGCCTTCTGATGAGCCGTTTGGTGGGTCCAATCAGCCATGGGCCGCCCGGGTGATCTCGGGGGATGGCAAGCTGACCATGGAGGTCTACACCAATCAGCCCTCCCTGCAGTTCTACAGCGGCAACTGGCTGACCGGCACGCCGGATCGTCAGGGCCGACCCTACCGGGATTACGACGGCTTCTGCCTGGAGGCCCAGCAATTGCCCGACAGCCCGAACCGGCCCGCCTTCGGCGATCCCTGGTTGCTGCCGGGGCAGCGTTATCGCCACCAGACCCGTTATCGCTTTATTCCTGCCCCCTGACAGCCCTGCTCGGGCAGACGAAGGGGCCCGGGCGCGCCGCCACGTCATGGCGGCCCCGGCCCCGATGGCACCGCCGAATCAGCCGGGGTGAGGCCCGCCGCAGGGCCCGTCGCTCCTCATTGCACACCAGCCCAAGGAACCGCACCGTGATGGATGACAACTACCTCGCCGCCCCCGACCGCTACCAGCGCCAGCCCTACCGACCGGCGGGCCGCCACGGCCTGCGCCTGCCCGGCATCGGTCTGGGCCTTTGGCACAACTTCGGCGCCGGGAGCGATCCCGCCACCGCGAAGGCCATGGTGCATCAGGCGTTCGATCTGGGGATCACCCACTTCGATCTCGCCAACAACTACGGGCCGCCGCCGGGATCTGCCGAACTGACCTTCGGCACGCTGCTGAAGAGGAGCCTGGCTCCCTATCGGGACGAGCTCATCATCGCCAGCAAGGCGGGCTACGTGATGTGGGACGGCCCCTACGGCGATGGCGGCAGTGCCAAGTACCTCTTCGCCAGCCTGCACCAGAGCCTGCGCCGTCTGGGCCTCGACTACGTGGACATCTTCTATCACCACAGGCCGGATCCCCGCACCCCGCTCGAGGAGACCTGCCAGGCCCTGGCCCTGATGGTGCGCCAGGGCAAGGCGCTCTACATCGGCCTCTCCAACTACTCGGCCCCGCTCGCGGCCAAGGCTGCCGCCCGGCTGGCGGAGCTCGGCACCCCCTGCCTGGTCAACCAGCTCAAATACTCCCTGTTCCAACGCGATATTGAGCCCGACACCCTGCCGGCCTGCCGGGAGCACGGCATGGGGGTGGTCGCCTTCTCACCCCTGGCGGGGGGGCTGCTGAGCGATCGCTACCTGGCGGGCATTCCCGCGGATTCCCGCGCCGCCAGTGCCAGCCCCTTCCTCACGGCGGACCAGATCACCGAGGAGAAGCTCGCCACCGTCCGCGCCCTGCATGCACTGGCCCTGCAACGGGGTCAGTCCCTGTCGCAACTCGCACTGCAATGGGTGCTGCGCGACCCCGTGGTGAGCTGCGCCCTGATTGGCGCCAGCCATCCCCAACAGATAACGAGCGCCATCGACGCCCTGGGGCAGCCCCCTCTGGACGATGATCTTCAACAGAAAATCCTGTCCATACTGGCCTGACAGCACAAAGAGATCATAAAACAGATGTCAACATGCGTGACTGACCTGTCAGAACGTGACGGGACAGTCATGGCTTCTGACAGCATACGGCAAGCCGCGCCCTGCATGGTCCGCCAGCGCCCTTTCCCGGCCGGAACAGGGCGCTGAAATCCCCAATATTCACTGGTTGCCCGCGCGATTTTCCGCCATCATTGGCCGCCCCGACCCGTTCGGGGTTGATTTTATCCAGACCCCATAACCAAGAGATCTGCACCATGACCGAATCCTACGCCCTGTTCGTCGCCTTTGTGCTGGGCATAGTGGAAGGCCTGACCGAGTTCCTCCCCGTCTCCTCCACCGGCCACATGATCATCGTCGGCCACCTCCTCGGGTTTGAAGGACCCAAGGCCGCCACCTTCGAGGTGGTGATCCAGCTCGGCTCCATCCTGGCAGTGGTCGTCATGTTCTGGCGCCGCCTGTTCGGACTCATCGGCATTCACTTCGGTCAGAAACCGACCCCGGGCCACGCGACCCTCTCCCTGGTGCACGTCATCCTCGGCATGCTGCCTGCCGTGGTCGTCGGGCTGGCTATCCACAGCTGGATCAAGGCCAATCTGTTCGGGCCGGAAACCGTGATGTATGCCCTGGTGGCCGGTGGCATCCTGCTCATCATCGCCGAAAAGTTCCGCCCCGCCGTGACCGCGGAGACCCTGGACGACATCAGCTACAAGCAGGCCTTCGGCATCGGCCTGTTCCAGTGCCTGGCACTCTGGCCCGGTTTCTCCCGCTCCGGTGCCACCATCAGCGGCGGCATGCTGATGGGCATCAGCCGCCACGCGGCAGCGGAATTCTCCTTCATCATGGCGGTGCCCATGATGATCGCGGCCAGCGGCCTGGATCTCTACAAGAGCCGCGATTTCCTCTCCATGGCGGACTTCCCCATGTTTGCGGTGGGCTTCGTCACCGCCTTCGTGGTGGCCATGGTCGCCATCAAGACCTTCCTGGCGCTGATCCGTCGTCTCGACTTCATCCCGTTCGCCATCTACCGCTTCCTGCTGGCCTTCGTCGTCTACCTGGTCTTCGTGGCCTGATGGGCTTCGCCGCCAAGCAACACAAAAGGGACCCGAGGGTCCCTTTTTTCATGCCGTGATACCGCCTCAGTCGCGCGGCAGCCCGCTATCGCCGAGCAGCCGTGAGCCTAACTCAATAGAGGTGCTGGCTGATGCCGTTGAGCAGCCGTGACAGCCCCTTGGTGAACTGGACCGGCGCATCTTGCACCGTGTAGCAGAGGCAGCCGTCCGGGGTGTGGGGGCTGTGGGCGTGGTTGGCGTCGCGCCAGATGAAATCCCCCGCCTGATAGCGGGTGTCGCCATCCTCGATGGTGCCCGCCAGCAGCAGGGTCAGCTCATATCCCTTGTGGGTGTGCTCGGGGATCCGCCCCCCCGCCTCGATGTGGAGCAGGTTGGCCCGCGCACCCATCTCGTCCAGCGGCAGGCTGACCTGACGGATGGCCCCGAGATGACGCCACCTGGGGGCATGATGCCGTGCCAATGCCCGCGGCAGCCGGTAACTGTGACCCGCCACCCTGAGCTCTGGCCTCGGGCTCTCGGGAAGGGCGAGCGCCGCCTCCGTCGCCACCGGCTGTTGCAGTATGCCCGCCAGCATGGCATCGAATCCGGCGGGCAGCGCCTCGTCCGGCGCGTCAGGGGCCAGATGCTGGCACGCCAGCGCCTCTTCAAATTGCTTCACCCGGGCGGCGCACTCGGGGCAGAACTCGCAATGGGCGGAGACACCGACGGCCAGCGGCAGAGGCAGCTCGTCGGCAGCGAAGGCGCGCAGCATGGGTTCAGTCGGATGGGTCTTAATCATGGCCTTGCTCCACTTGTTCCTTCAGTTTCTGTAGTGCCAGCCGCAGCCGGGACTTGATGGTGCCAAGGGGCACGCCGAGCCGGTCGGCCAGCTCCTGCTGGGAGAGCTCCTGCAGGTAGATGCCGCGCACCACCTGCTGCTGCGGCTCCGGCAGCGTGGCGACATAGTGGGCCATCTGGCGGGTCAGCACCGCGTCTTCACCGCCGCTCAGGTGCTCCTCTTCGGCCCGGAATTCCAGCAGCGGCCAGATCTCCTCGGCGCAGAGCTCCTCCTTGCTGGCGCGGCGGCGGCGCAGCATGTCAAAGCTCTGGTTGCGCATCACTGTGTAGATCCAGGTGGTGGCGGCGCCCTTGTCGGGGTGATAGAGCCGTGCCTTCTGCCAGACCAGCAGCATAGTCTCCTGCACCAGTTCCATGGCGTTGGCCTCGCTGCCGAGGTGGCGCAGCCCGTAGCTGCGGATGCGCGGCGCGAAGTGGTGGAACAGGGTGGCGAAGGCAGCCTTGTCGGCACGCTCGGCCACCCGGACCAGCAAAGATGTGAGGTCGCCGTCTGGGTTGTCCATGGGGGGCGATGTCCTGCGTGGAGCCGATTGTGGTTGGCCAGTATATGCCATTGCGCCATCCCTCGCGTGTGGTGTTCACCCCCAATACGGTGAGCGAGGAAAAAGGATCACCGGGAAGGGGAATTCAATGGCTCGCGACCAGCAGACCGCTCAGCAGGGAGAGGGTGGGCTGGTTGTCCTTGGCCGCCACCAGCCACTGTTTTTGCTCCACCGGGATGGGCAGCACCTCCAGCCAGCGCTGGGCGACCCAGCTCGCATCCTCCCAGTCCGGCTCCGGATAGAGGGCCGCGTACTCCGGATAGTCGTTGAACACGTCCTGCAACGCCTTGGCCAGGGAGTGCTGATCCGCCTGGAGCCTGCCGCTCTGCCAGGGGGGAAGGGGCTCCACCTCGCCGACCCGCAGACCGTCCTCTTCCTGCCAGAGATCCGTGATGCGCACCCGCTCCACCCCGAGCACCGTGATGCCGAGCAAACCATCGGGCAGCAGATCGAAATCGATGATGCGCACCCGGGTGGCGATGGGGTACATGTTGCGCAGCGCGTCGGGCTGGCGGGGGTCCAGCATGCAGAGCGCGAACTCCCGCTCCCGGGACTCGGCGATCATGCGCTGGTATCTGGGCTCGAAGATGCGCAGCGGCATAATGCCGCCCGGCAGCAGGTGAGCGGAGAGTGGAAACAGTACCAGTGTCATGGGAATCATCCTCCAACGGCTTCCTCAAAGGATACGACCGCCACGGGAAGCGGGATCATTCAGATCGAATCGGTATAAATAACCCTGTCATAATCAGGGGAAAATAGCCTGGACAAGCCGTTTCGTTATGCAGTAGAAATGGATAACCACCACTTACCCAAATCAATATCCTGCAATGTGGTGGAAAACGCAGTGAAATATCCGCCACGCCCACGGGTGCGGGCCGTTCCTATAGTTTTCTCGGCCCGATGCGGGTAAAATTCACGCCCTTATCCAGTCAGTCACTTTTCGACGCGCAACCTCGGTGGTCAGTTATGAAAGAGCATATTCATCATCTACTTGAACAAACGGTAGCCAATCTCAAGTCCGCAGGCGTCCTGCCCGCCGACCTGGAAGCCCGGGTGCAAGTAGACCGATGCAAGGAGAAGGCTCACGGCGACCTGGCCACCAACCTGGCCATGCTGCTGGCCAAACCGGCCCGCAAGAATCCCCGCGAGCTGGCCGCTGCCATCATCGAGCACCTGCCTGCCTCCGATCTGATCGCCAAGGTCGAGATCGCCGGCCCCGGCTTCATCAACTTCTTCTTCGACCCGAGCTGGCTGGCCGGTCAGGTGGAAGCCATGGTGACCTCCGACAACGCCAACGTGAAGCTGCCGGCGCCGCAGACCGTGGTGGTGGACTACTCCGCCCCCAACGTGGCCAAGGAGATGGCGGTGCACCACATCCGCTCCACCGTGCTCGGTGACGTGGCCGCCCGCGCCCTCGAATTCCTGGGCCACAAGGTAGTGCGTGCCAACCACATCGGCGACTGGGGCACCCAGTTCGGCATGCTGATCGCCTATCTGGAGAAGATGGCCAACGAGCACGCCTCCGACATGGAGCTCAAGGACCTGGAAGCCTTCTACACCCAGGCCAAGCGTCACTATGACGAAGACGAAGCCTTCGCCGAGCGCGCCCGCAACTACGTGGTGAAACTGCAAGGTGGCGATGAGTACTGCCGCACCATGTGGAAGAAGCTGGTCGACATGACCATGGAGCAGAACCAGCGCAACTACGACCGTCTGAACATCTCCCTGTCCAACAAGGACATCATGGGCGAGTCCATGTACAACGACATGCTGCCGCAGATCGTTGCCGACCTGAAAGCCAAGGGGCTGGCAGTCGAGAGCGAAGGGGCCACCGTGGTCTTCCTGGACGAGTTCAAGAACAAGGATGGCGAGCCCATGGGCGTCATCATCCAGAAGAGCGACGGCGGTTTCCTCTACACCACCACCGACATCGCCTGCGCCAAATACCGTTACGAGAACCTGGGCGCCGACCGGGTCATGTACTTCATCGACTCCCGTCAGCACCAGCACCTGATGCAGGCCTGGACCATCACCCGCAAGGCGGGCTATGTGCCGGAGTCCGTGCCCCTCGAGCACCACGCCTTCGGCATGATGCTGGGCAAGGACGGCCGTCCCTACAAGACCCGCTCCGGCGGCACCGTCAAGCTGGTCGACCTGCTGAACGAAGCGGAAGAGCGCGCCAGCGCCCTGCTGGAGAGCCGCAACAGCGACCTCTCTGCCGAAGAGAAGGCCCAGGTGGTGCACGCCATCGCCATGGGTGCGGTCAAGTATGCGGATCTCTCCAAGAACCGCACCACCGACTACATCTTCGACTGGGATCTGATGCTGTCGTTTGAAGGCAATACCGCCCCCTACCTGCAATACGCCTACACCCGTATCCAGTCCATCTTCCGCAAGGCCGGCGTCGATGCCGACACCCTGAGCGGCAAGGTGGTCCTGAGCGAAGATGCCGAAGAGACCCTGGCCCAGAAGTTGATCCAGTTCTCCGACGCGGTCAACGGCGTGGCGGACAAGGGGATGCCGCACCTTCTGTGCACATATCTCTATGAATTGTCTGGCAACTTCATGACCTTCTACGAAGCCTGCCCGATCAACAAGGACGGCGTGGACGAGGCGACCCGCCAGAGCCGTCTGCTGCTGTGCGCCGCCACCGCCAAGGTGCTCAAGCTGGGCCTGGGCGTGCTGGGCATCCACACCCTGGAGCGCATGTAATAGATGGCGACCCGGGATTACGTCGGCAACAGCCCGAGACGACGGGCGGGTGGCCGTAACATCAAGAAAGCGGCCCCTCGCCGCTTTCCTGTTATCCCGGCACTGCTGGCCGGGGCCCTGGTCGTCGGTTTCGGCGCCTTCCTCTACCTCATCAACGGCAAGGGCGCCGATGCCCCCACCATCGAAGAGCAGGTGAAGGCCAACAAACCCAAGGCACAGGGCAATACCCTGCCCCAGGAGAAGTGGAGCTACATCGAGCGGCTGGAGAACAAGCAGGTGGACATCATAGAGCCGCCGCCCCAGCCGGGCGTGCTGCCGCCCCCGCCTGCCGAGACCATGACCCTGCAACCGGAGAAGCTGCCCAAGCCGGTCGCGACCGACATTCCCCAGCCGGGAACCCCCATCGGTCAGGTGAAGCCCTATCAGCCGCAACCGGTGCAACCGGCCAAGCCGACCACCGGCGCCCCGGTCGCCAGCGCTCGGGAGCAGGTGATCGACCAGAAGGCCGAGCGTGAGCGGATGGAGCGGGAGATCCGCGCCGAACTGGAGCGGGAGCGTGCCGAGGCCGCCAGGGCCAAGGCGGCGACCCAGACTGCACAGACCGCAGCCGCCGACGGCGGTCGCTACATGATGCAGTGTGCCGCCCTGCGCTCCCAGGATTCCGCGGAATCCCTCAAGGCGCGCATCGCCTTCACCGCCGGGCTATCTTCCAGCCTGCAGGTGGTCAACGGAGCCGGTGGCGCCGTCTACAAGGTGATGGTGGGCCCCTTCAACGGCAAGGCGGCGGCCGATGCGGCCAACCGCAAGCTGCAGGGCTCGGGCATCAGCGGCTGCATCCCCAAGAAGGGGTGATCGCCGCGTCCATGCACAGGGCCGGGTGGCAACACCCGGCCCTGTTTCTTTTGGCGCCATCCCGCGCCCACCCGATCCCTCCCCCGCGATCCGTGCTCGGCACAGGCTTGAAAAGCCGTTTTGCCATCCCCATCTTTTCCTCCATGCACAGTCAGGCCGTCATTCGGCTCAAGCGAGGTAAGTAAAGTGACTACCATAGTTTCAGTTCGCCGCAACGGTCAGGTCGTCATCGGTGGCGATGGCCAGGTTTCTCTTGGCAACACCGTCATGAAGGGCAACGCCCGCAAGGTTCATCGCCTCTACAACGGCAAGGTACTGGCTGGTTTCGCCGGCGGCACCGCCGACGCCTTCACCCTGCTCGAGCGCTTCGAAGCCAAACTGCAGGCCCATCAGGGCAACCTGGAGCGCGCCGCCGTGGCGCTGGCCAAGGACTGGCGCACCGATCGCGCCCTGCGCCGCCTCGAGGCGCTGCTGGCCGTCGCCGACGAGCACAAATCCTTCATCATCACCGGCAACGGTGACGTGGTGCAGCCGGAGCACGATCTCATCGCCATCGGCAGCGGCGGCAACTTCGCCCAGTCCGCCGCCATCGCCCTGCTGGAGAACACCGAGCTCGACGCCAAGAGCATCGTCGAGAAGTCCCTCAAGATTGCGGGCGACATCTGTGTGTTCACCAACGGCAACCACACCATCGAAGTGCTGGATTATTCAGCTAAATAAGTCGGCGAAATAGGGCCGCCAAATTAGGCCGCCAGCCAAACCCCATTTTCCAAGGGGTGGGCCCTGCCCGCCCCGGATACAGGAACGCCATCATGTCCGAGATGACCCCGAGAGAAATCGTCCACGAGCTGGACAGGCACATCATTGGTCAGGCCGATGCCAAGCGCGCGGTCGCCGTCGCCCTGCGCAACCGCTGGCGCCGGATGCAACTCAATGAGGAGATGCGCCACGAGGTGACCCCGAAGAACATCCTGATGATAGGCCCGACCGGCGTCGGCAAGACCGAGATCGCCCGCCGCCTGGCCAAGCTGGCCAACGCCCCCTTCATCAAGGTGGAGGCGACCAAGTTCACCGAGGTGGGCTATGTGGGCAAGGAAGTGGACAGCATCATCCGCGATCTGACCGACGTCGCCATCAAGCTGGTGCGCGAGACCGAGATGGAGAAGATGAAATACCGCGCCGAGGAGGCCGCCGAGGAGCGCATCCTCGACGCCCTGCTGCCGAACCCGCGCAACAGCTGGGGCGAGGAGGAGAAGGCCGACAACTCCAACACCCGCCAGATCTTCCGCAAGAAGCTGCGGGAAGGCCAGCTGGATGACAAGGAGATCGAGCTGGATCTGGCCGCCACCCCCATGGGCGTGGAGATCATGACCCCGCCGGGCATGGAAGAGATGGCGAACCAGCTGCAGGGGCTGTTCCAGAACCTGGGCCAGGGCCAGAAGAAGAAGCGCAAGGTCAAGGTCAAGGAGGCCATGAAGGCGCTGATCGAAGAGGAAGCGGCCCGCCTGGTCAACCCGGAAGAGCTCAAGCAGAAGGCCATCGCCTCCGTCGAGAACAACGGCATCGTCTTCCTCGACGAGATCGACAAGATCTGCAAGCGCGGCGAGAGTTCGGGCCCGGACGTCTCCCGTGAAGGGGTCCAGCGCGACCTGCTGCCCCTGGTCGAGGGCTGCACCGTCAACACCAAGCACGGCATGGTCAAGACAGACCACATCCTGTTCGTCGCCTCCGGCGCCTTCCAGATCGCCAAGCCGTCCGACCTCATCCCCGAGCTGCAGGGGCGCCTGCCGATCCGGGTCGAGCTGACAGCGCTGACCACCGAAGACTTCGAGCGCATCCTGACCGAGCCGAACGCCTCCCTGACCGATCAGTACCAGGCGCTGATGGCCACCGAAGGGGTCAAGATCGAGTTCACCCAGGACGGCATCCGCCGTCTGGCCGAGGCGGCCTGGCAGGTCAACGAGCGCACCGAGAACATAGGTGCCCGCCGTCTGCACACCGTGATGGAGCGCCTGATGGAAGACATCTCCTTCGATGCCTCCGAGCAGTCCGGCGCGACCTTCGTCATCGACACCGACTACGTCAACGCCCACCTCGGCAAGCTGATTGAAGACGAGGACCTGAGCCGCTTTATCCTGTAACAGGTTGATAGAAAACGAGAGTCTGAGCGGTTCAGTATCCTGTAACAGACTGATCGAAGACGAGGTTCTGAGTGGTTTAATAGCCTGTAAGCGAACCACTCAATCTCATAGCAAGAAGCCTCCCCTGTGGAGGCGTCTTCGTTTTCAGCGCTCTCCCAACTCGCGGCCGTCCCGGGTCGCGTCACCCTGCACGACACACTCCCCTCTTCCCGCCAGCCAGAATGCCGTCACCAGCAGCAAGGCCGTCAGGGCGAAGGTGACCCGGGTGGCGAACACCAGCTCGTCCGCCGTGGCCGTGGCGAGATCGGGCCGCCCCACCAGGGTGGCGAACAGGGCACCCAGCCCCGCCGCCCCCGTCAGCTGGCCCAGATTGCGCGACAGGGTCAGCAGGCCGGCCACGGCCCCCCTGCTCCGCTCATCCACACCACCCACCACGGCGCTGTTGTTGGCGGTCTGGAACAGGGCGTAGCCGGCGGTCAGCAGCAGGATGGGCAGCAAGTAGCCGAGGGGGCCGAGGGCCGATCCCGGGAGGACGAGACAGGTCACGGCCCCCACCATGAGCAGCAGCCCCAGCCGCACCACAAAGGTCGCGCCGACCCTGTCCACCAGCCAGCCGGCGGGCATGCCGGACAGCGCCGCCAGCAGGGGGCCGCCCGAGATCATCAGGCCCACGGTGCCCATGTCGAGGGCGAAGACCCCGTGCAGGTAGAAGGGGCCGATGAGCAGGGTCACCACCATGACGCTGGCCACCAGGGCGCTGGCGACGATGCCGTTGCGCCGCCCGGCATCCCCCGGCAGCCCAGGCGGCAACAGGGGAGCCTGGGCCCGCGCCTCGAGGCGCACAAACAGCGTGGTCGCCAACAGGGCCCCCAGTCCAGCCCAGATCCCGGCCAGGCTACCCCACGTCAGCGCCAGCCCGTAGCAGAGCAGCGCAGCCACCAGCGCCAGCAGGCCGGGGAGAGGGAGCTCGCCCCGGGACGGATGCCCGTCATCCGGCGGCAGACCGCCCCAGAGACACCCAGACGCCAGTAGCCCGAGGGGGAGCAGCAGCAGGAAGGGGACCTGCCAGCCAAATCCGGCGATCAGCAGACCGCCGAACGAGGGGCCGAGCGCCGTGCCGCAGGCCGACAGGGTGCCGAGCAACCCCATGCCCCAGCCGCGCCGGGTCGGCGGCACCAGCTGCCCCACCATGGCCAGCGAGAGCACCAGCATGCAGGCCGCTCCCGCCCCTTGCAGGGCACGGGCCGCGATCAGCCAGCCGATGGAGGGCGCCAGGGCGCACAGCAGGGAGGCCAGCACGAACACCCCGGAGCCCCAGAGCAGCAGGCGACGGCGACCGAGACGATCGCCGAGCCGACCGGCCACCACCGTCAGACTGGTGATCCCAAGCAGGTAGGCCACCAGCACCCATTGCAGGCTGGCGAAGGGCACGCCGAAGTCCTGCCCCAGGGCAGGCAGCACCAGGTTGGCCATGCTCCCCGCCAGCATGGGCAGCAGGGTGGCGAGCCCGAGCCCCGCGAGACCGAGACGGCGCGTCACGGGAGGGGAAACAAGAAGTGGTGTGGACATGGCAGTCTCTCCGGCAAGTGATGATGCACTCAGGCTAGCGGGGGAGATGACAAGGCGGAAGACGCACGGGTTGCAGCTTATAGTTGCACCAGACGCCATATGAAGAGACGGCAACTCGCGTATCATGAAGGGGTCGGCCCCTCAGGCGCCGCCTGCGAGGAGACGACCATGACCCCGGATTTCAACCTGCTGATCACCCTGGATGCCCTGCTGGAAGAGGGCAGTGTGGCGGGCGCCGCCAGACGGCTAGGCCTGAGTGCTTCCGCCATGAGCCGGGCCCTGGCAAGGCTGCGGGAGACCACGGGGGATCCGCTGCTGGTGCGGGCGGGACGCGGCCTGATCCCCACACCCCGGGCGCAGATCCTGCGGGATGAGGTCGCCCGCCTGGTTCAGGAGACCCGGGCCGTGCTGCGCCCCCAGCAGGAAGTAGACCCGGCGAGCCTGGAGCGCACCTTCCGCCTGCGATCCAGCGACGGCTTCGTGGAGGCGGTGGGCCCCGCCCTGCTGGCGCGCCTTGCCGTCGAGGCCCCCGGGGTGCGGCTCCACTTTCTGGCCAAACCCGACAAGGAGAGCGGCCCCTTGCGCCGCGGCGAGCTGGACTTCGAAACCGGGGTGATAGGTACACAGACGGCCCCCGAGCTGCGCACCCAGGCCCTGTTCCAGGATCACTTCGTCGCCGTGGTGCACCCGGACCACCCCCTCTGCGACGGCACCCTGACCGTGGCGCGCTATGCCGCCGCGCGCCACGTGCTGGTCTCCCGCCGGGGCCAGCCTCACAGCCCCATCGACGAGATCCTCGCAGGCCAGGGGAAGAGACGCACCATCACCACCCTGGTTCCCGGGTTTGCGACGGCGCTGGCCCTGGTCAGGGAGAGCAATCTGGTGGCGACGGTGCCGCACCTGCACTGCGCCAGCCTGCTCGGCGATCTGGTCACCCTGCCCCTGCCCTTCGCTCTGCCAGGGATCCGGGTCGCCCTGCTCTGGCACCCCAGTCAGGATGCCGATCCGGGCCACCGCTGGCTGCGCGCCCTGATACGGGACACCTGTGCCCGGCCCCCCTATCACACCGGGACCACCGACACCCCCTGATCCGGGTCAGGCAGCTCCCGGCTCCATCACCAGCCTCTTGTGGCCCGGGCACCCGCACCCGGGACCAGAAGCACCTGTCACCACCCCGTCACACCGACATGCCCGTGGCTTGGGCACAAGCGATGGATCCTTCCCCCTGCCGGACGGGGATCACGGCCCCTCAGAGCGGGGCGGATCACATTGCGGGCAAAAAGATCCTGTCGCCCGCTTCCGCATTTTTTATACGGTCGTATAATTGCGTACAAAATGCATACACCAGGAGCGCCAGCCAGATGCACCCCACCCGTCAGAAACTGCTCGATACCGGCCTCGCCATCGCCACCGAGAAGGGGCTATGCGGCCTGACGGTGCGCGAGCTGGCGGCGGCGGCCGAGGTGAACCTCGGCACCTTCGTCTATCACTTCGGCAACCGCGACGCCTATATCGACGAGCTGGTGGAGCTCTGGTACGCCCCCCTCTACGACGAGCTCAAGGCGGTGGCGGCCCGCGGCGCCTACCCCTCTGCCCTGGCAACCTTCGAGGCCACCATGGAGGCGCTGATCGGGCTGGTGGCGCGCCAGCGCGGCTTCATCAACCACCTGTTTGGCGATGCCCTGGCGGGGGAAGGGGCGGCCCAGCGCTTTCTGCTCAGCCTACCGCGCCGTCATCCCCTGCTGCTGATCGAGCAGGTACGGATGGCGCAGGCAGAAGGGTCGCTGGTCGCGGGTCACCCGCTCCAGCTGATGATCTTCATCATGGGGTCGGTCGGCCTGCCGCTGGTGATCGCAGGCAGCGGTCGCCAGCTCGGCTGGCTGCCCGAAGAGGCCGCCCCCTTTCTCAGCCAGATAGACAACCCCGAGGCCGCCAGACAACGGCTGGTATGGGCCCTGCGCGGCCTGCGCCCCACCGACATCAAGGAAGGAGAAACGGCATGAAACAACCCATCGCCATCATCCCTATGGCAGCTCTGCTGCTGGCCGTTTTCGGTGGTGACCTCTGGTTGCAGAGCCATCCTCAAGGAGAAGCGGCATGAAACAACGCATTGCAATCCTGGCCCTGCTGCTAACCGTTATCGGTGGCTACCTCTGGTGGCAGGGGCGCCCCGCCGACGGCTCCATCCTCTACGGCAACGTCGATATTCGCGACGTCAATCTGGCCTTTCGGGTCGGCGGCCGCGTCGATCAGGTGCAGGTCGATGAGGGAGATAGCGTAAAAGCCGGTCAACTGCTGGCACGCCTCGATCCGGCTCCCCTCACCCACAGCCGCGACAGCGCCCGCGCCAATCTGGCTGCACTCACTGCCGCCAACGCCTTGATCCACAAAGGCTATCGCAGCGAAGAGACCGACCGCGCCCGGGCCGAGCTGGCGGCCGCCGAAGCCGCTGCACTGGAGGCCAACCAGCAGTGGCGCCGCCAGAGCACACTGGCCGCCACCGGCGCTATCTCCCGCGGCCAGCTCGACAGCGCCCGCTCCCAGCGGGATCAGACCCAGGCCAGGGTGCGCTCCGCCCGCGAACAGCTCGCCCAGCTCGAAACCGGCTACCGCCCCGAGGAAATCGCCCAGTCCGATGCCCAGCTGGAAGGGGCCAAAGCGGCGCTCGCCAGTGCCGAACTGGCGCTGGCGGATGCCAATCTGACCGCCCCCAGCGATGGCATCATCATCAGCCGCGCCATCGAGAATGGCAGCATGGTGCAGAGTGGAGCGACCGCCTTCAACCTCTCCCTGACCGCGCCGGTCTGGGTGCGCGCCTATGTGGAGGAGCCCTGGCTCGGCCACTTCCCGAGCGGCGCCAAGGTGACCCTCACCACCGACTCGCGGCCGGACCAGCCCTATCACGGGGTGGTGGGCTTTGTCTCGCCCACCGCCGAGTTCACCCCGAAATCGGTGGAGACGCCGGACCTGCGCACTCACCTCGTCTACCGGCTACGTATCGTGGTGCAGGATCCCGACCCGGCCCTGCGCCAAGGGATGCCGGTCACCGTCAGGCTGGCTCCATGAACAGCGCCATCTCCCTTGAGGGGCTCACCAAACGCTTTGGCGAGCGGGTCGCCCTCAACGCCATCTCGGCCACCATTCCGGCTGGTGGCATCACCGGGCTGGTGGGCCCCGACGGCGCGGGCAAGAGCACTTTGCTGCGCCTGCTGGCCGGTCTGCTGATCCCCGAAGCGGGCACCATCCGGGTGCTGGGGCTGGATCCGGTGAACGAGGGAGACCTGCTGCGTCAGCGCCTCGGCTACATGCCCCAGCAGTTCGGCCTCTACGAGGATCTCAGCGTGCTGGAGAACCTCACCCTCTACGCTGACTTGCGCGGCGTACTGGAGCCCGAACGCACGCCCACCTTCGCGCGGCTGCTCGCCTTCACCGATCTTGCCCGCTTCACCGCAAGGCCGGCAGGCAAGCTCTCTGGCGGGATGAAGCAGAAACTCGGGCTGGCCTGCGCCCTGCTCGGCACCCCGGATGTGCTGCTGCTGGACGAACCGGGGGTCGGGGTCGATCCCATCTCCCGCCGCGCCCTCTGGCAGATGGTGCGCGAACTGGCAAAAGGGGGGATGACGGTGCTCTGGAGTACCGCCTATCTCGATGAGGCGGAGCTGTGCGACCACGTGCTGCTGATGGCAGATGGCGAGGTGCGCACCAGCGGCACGCCGGCCGATCTGATGGGGGCCATGGCCAGCCGCTGCTGGCTGCTGGAGGCGGGGCAACTGGATGGCCGCGAGCGACGCGCCCTGCTGCACCGGGCACTGGCTCACCCCGCCGTGATGGACGGCGCGGTGGCGGGGGAGCGGGTGCGCCTGCTGCTGCACGCCGGCGTGGCAACCCCCTCGCTGGCGGAGCTGGGGCTCTCTGAGGGGGCCTTCGTACCGACCCCGGCCCGACTGGAGGACGCCTTCATCGACCTGCTCGGCGGCGGCCCCGGCGGAGAGTCGAGTCTGGCGGCCGGGATGCGGGAAGCCGAACTGCCGCAGGGGGTCTCCCCCGAGGCGGTGATCGAGGCGCGCCACCTCACCAAGCGCTTCGGCGATTTTGCCGCCACCGATGATGTCAGCTTTGCGGTGCGCCGCGGCGAGATCTTCGGCCTGCTCGGCCCCAACGGGGCGGGCAAGTCCACCACCTTCAAGATGGAGTGCGGCCTGCTGCGCCCGAGCGAGGGGCAGGCGCTGGTGACCGGCATCGATCTGGCCCACAGCCCCTCGGCGGCGCGCCAGCGCCTCGGCTACATGGCGCAGAAGTTCTCCCTCTACAAGCAGCTCACCGTGGCCCAGAACCTAGCCTTCTTCGCCGGTATCTACGGCCTGTTCGGCCGCCATCAGCAGACGCGGATCGACGCCATGGTGACTGCCTTTGCCCTCGCCCCCTGGCTCGATCAGAAGGCGGAATCCCTGCCGCTCGGCCTGCGCCAGCGCTTGTCGCTGGCCTGCGCCCTGCTGCACGAGCCGCCGCTGCTGTTTCTCGACGAGCCCACCTCCGGGGTCGACCCTGTCACCCGGCGCGAGTTCTGGTCCCACATCAACGCGCTGGCCGACCACGGCGTCACCGTGCTGGTCACCACCCACTTTATGGACGAGGCGGAGTATTGCGACCGCATCGCCCTCATCTATCGCGGCAAGCTGCTGGCGCTCGGCACCCCGGACGATCTCAAGGGGCTGGCCGCCAAAGAGGCGGCGACCTCTTTGCCAACCGGCTCCTTGCCGACCTGTTCTTTGCCAACAATGGAAGAGGCCTTTATCACCCTGGTCGAGCGGGCCAGCGAGGAGGACGCATGAGCATCAACCGTCGGCGACTGCTGGCCCTGTGTCGCAAGGAGACGCTGCAAATCGTCCGTGACCCGAGCAGCATCCTCATCGCCTTCATCATGCCGGTGGTGCTGCTGGTGGTGATGGGTTACGCCATCAATCTGGATGTGGACCACCTGCGCCTCGGCATCTGGCGTACCGACAGCGGCGCCCCGGCGGTGCGGCTGGAGCAGGCCCTGCGCGGCTCTACCGCGCTGGAGATCCACAGCGGCCCGAGCAAGGAGTCCCTGCTCGCCAGTCTGGCCCGTGGCGAGATCCGCGGCCTGCTGGTGATCGATGACGGCTTCTCCCGCGCCATGGCCGGTCAGGGCAATGGTACGCCGCAGGTGCTGCTGCTGACCGACGGCTCCGAACCCAATACCGCCAACTTCGTCACCAACTATGTGCAGGGGATCTGGCAGGGGTGGCTCGCTAGCGAGGGGGTCGCCATGCCGGTGTCGATAGAGAGCCGCGCCTGGTTCAACCCGGCGCTGGTGAGCCGCAACTTTCTGGTGCCTGGCTCCATTGCGGTGGTAATGACCATCATAGGCGCCCTGCTCACCTCGCTGGTGGTGGCGCGGGAGTGGGAGCGCGGCACCATGGAGGCGCTGCTCGCCACCCCGGTCACCAAGGGGGAGCTGCTGCTCTCCAAGCTGCTGCCCTACTATGGCCTTGGCATCATCGCCATGCTGCTCTGCCTGCTCTTCTCGGTGGCGGTAATGGGCGTGCCGTGGCGCGGCTCCCTGCTGCTGCTCTTTCTGGTCACCAGCGTCTTTCTCGGCAGCGCCCTCGGGCTCGGGCTGTTCCTCTCCACCGTGATGCGCAGCCAGTTCAATGCCGCGCAGGCAGCGCTGATCGCCGCGTTTCTGCCCGCCGTGATGCTGTCGGGCTTCGTGTTCGAGATCGCCAGCATGCCGCCTTGGCTTCGGGCCATCACCCACCTCATTCCGGCCCGCTACTTCGCGAGCTCCCTGCAGACCCTCTATCAGGCGGGCAGCGTCTTCTCGATCCTGCTGGTCAACGGTTTCTGTCTGCTGCTGCTGGCCGGTTTCTGGCTCATCCTCACCGCCCGCAAGACGCGGCGCACTCTGGAGTAACCCATGCTGATCCGACTCTGGTGGCTGATCCGAAAAGAGCTGCAAGCCCTGATGGGCAACACCCAGGGGCGCTTTCTGCTCATCATGCCGGTGCTGCTGCAGACCGCCCTCTTCCCGTTCGCCACCACTCTGGAGGTGACCGGCAACACCCTGGCCATCTACAACCAGGATGGCGGTGCCCAGAGCCGCGAGCTGCTGGAGCGCCTCACCCATATGCCCGCCTTCACCACCATCATCCCGGTGCAGGGCGAGGCGGGCATGACCGAGGCCATCACCGAGCAACAGGCACTGCTCGGGCTGATTATTCCGGGGGATTTCTCGCGCCGGCTGGCGCGGGGCGAACCGGCCAAGGTGCAGTTGATCATCGACGGACGCCGCTCCAACGGCGGTCAGGTAGCGGCGGGCTACATCAGTCAGGTGATCGCCCGCTGGCAGAGCGAGGGGCGCGGCGCCCCCGAGCTGCCGGTGCGCCACCTCTACAACCCCAACGTCGAATTCCACTGGCATATCCTGCCGGCCCTGGTGGCCATCATCACCACCACCGGCTGTCTGATTGTCACCGCCCTCTCGGTCGCGCGGGAGCGGGAGGAGGGCACCTTCGATCAGCTGCTGGTTTCCCCCCTCACCGCAGGCTGGATCATGGCGGGCAAGGCGGTGCCCGGCATCCTGGTGGCGGTGGGACAAGGGTGCATAGTCGCGCTGGCCGCCCGTTTTGTCTTTCACCTCCCCTTCGCAGGGAGCCTCGGTCTGCTGCTGGCGGGCATGGTCTGCTACGGGCTGGCACTGGCCGGGATCGGGCTCTTCATCTCGTCGTTCTGCTCGACCCAGCAGCAGGCGTTTCTCGGGGTCTTCTCCTTCACCGTACCGGCGGTGATCCTCTCGGGCTACATCTCGCCGGTGGAGAATATGCCGCAGGTGTTCCAGTGGCTGGCGGCCATCGACCCCCTCACCCACTTCATCGTGCTGCTCAAGGGGGTCTTTTTGAAGGGGCTCGGCTGGTCGGCGGCCTGGCCCCTGATCTGGCCCCTGCTCGCCATCGCCGGCGTCACCCTGTCGCTGGCGCTCGCCATGTTCCGCCGCCATATCGCCTGACGTGCCGCTTTGATCAGCTGATGCCGGTCTCGTCCAGTGCGAGACCAGCCTTTTTCCGACAGAAGTTTTCACTCCCCGGCCGTGGGTAAACCGGGCTTACCCTCCACCATCCCTCACCCCGAGCTAACCCAGAAATCATTAACTGGTATACCTATTTTTGTATATCTTTGAATTTTATCGAATTACCCCTGAGGGGATATATAAATAGACACTTGATTTGCATCAATCGTCTGCCCCTGCCGACTGGGTAGCCTAGCCCCAGAATGATGTTTTATTACTCCAAACTAGAGGCAATCATGAGCAAAGTCAGACTGGTCGTTGTGGGCAACGGCATGGTGGGGCACCGCTTCATCGAAGAGCTGATCGAGCGGGCCGACCCGGGCCGCTACGAGATCACCGTCTTCGGTGCAGAACCCCGTCCCGCCTACGATCGCGTCCATCTCTCCTCCTACTTCTCCCATCACACCAGCGAAGATCTCTCCCTCGTCAAACCCGGTTTCTACGACAAGCACGGCATCTGCCTGCTGCTCGGCGAAGCGGTGAAAAAAATCGACAGGGCCAACCGCGAAGTGCATTCCAACAAGGGCACAGTGGTCGAGTACGACAAGCTGGTGCTGGCCACCGGCTCCTACCCCTGGGTGCCGCCCATCCAGGGCAGTCAGCATCACGAGTGCTTCGTCTATCGCACCATCGAGGATCTGAAAGCCATCCGCAGCGCCGCCAAGAGCGGCAAGAGCGGGGTGGTGATCGGGGGCGGCCTGCTTGGCCTCGAAGCCGCCGGCGCCCTCAAGGCGCTGGGCCTCGAGACCCATGTGGTGGAGTTTGCGCCGGTGCTGATGGCCGAGCAGCTCGACGGTCAGGGCGGCCAGCTGCTGCGCCGCAAGATTGAATCCATGGGCGTGCAGGTGCACACCAGCAAGAGCACCAGCGAGATCCTGATGCATGGCGGCGAGCAGGCGAAACACCGCCTCGCCTTCGCCGACGGCAGCCAGCTGGAAGTGGACGTGGTGGTCTTCTCCACCGGCATTCGCCCGCAAGATACCCTCGGCCGTTACGGTGATCTCGCCATCGCCGAGCGCGGCGGCATCGTCATCGACGATCACTGCCTCACCTCCGACCCCGACATCTACGCCATCGGCGAGTGCGCCGCCTGGCAGGGCCGCTTCTTCGGGCTGGTGGCGCCGGGCTACAAGATGGCCCAGATCACCGTCGACCATCTGCTCGGCGGCGACAGCCGCTTCGAAGGGGCGGACATGAGCGCCAAGCTCAAGCTGCTCGGCGTCTCCGTCGGCTCCATCGGTGATGCCCACGGCCGCACTCCGGGCAGCCACAGCTATGTGTTCCAGGACGATCAGGCCGGCGTCTACAAGAAGATCGTGGTGAGCGAAGACAACAGCCGCCTGCTCGGCGCCGTGCTGGTCGGCGACGTCGACGACTACGGCAACCTGCTGCAGATGATGCTCAACGCCCTGCCCCTGCCGAACCACCCGGACACCCTGATCCTGCCTGCCTACGCCGGGGCCAAGCCGACCCTGGGGGTGGATGCCCTGCCCGAGAGCGCCCAGATCTGCTCCTGCTTCGATGTCTCCAAGGGCAACATCGCCAAGGCGGTGGCCGAGGGCCACACCACGCTGGCCGCCATCAAGCAGCACACCAAGGCCGGTACCGGCTGTGGTGGCTGCGTGCCGCTCATCAGCCAGGTGCTCAACGCCGAGCTGGTGAAGCAGGGCATCGAGGTCAACAATCACCTCTGCGGCCACTTCCCCTACTCCCGTCAGGAGCTGTTCCACCTGGTCAAGGTGGAGGGGATCAAGAGCTTCGACGAGCTGCTGGCCAAGCATGGTCACGGCTATGGCTGCGAGGTGTGCAAACCGACCGTCGGCTCCATCCTCGCATCCTGCTGGAACGAGCATGTGCTGAGCCCGCGCAACATCCCGCTGCAGGACACCAACGACATCTTCCTCGGCAACATGCAAAAAGACGGCAGCTACTCCGTCATCCCGCGCATGGCCGGTGGTGAGGTGACCCCGGAAGGGCTGCTGGCGGTGGCCGAAGTGGCCCGCGACTACCAGCTCTACACCAAGATCACCGGTGCCCAGCGTATCGGTCTGTTCGGGGCCCAGAAGGATGATCTGCCCGCCATCTGGCGCAAGCTGCTGGCGGCGGGTTTCGAGACCGGTCAGGCCTACGCCAAGGCACTGCGCATGGCCAAAACCTGCGTCGGCAGCACCTGGTGCCGCTTCGGCGTGCAGGACAGCGTTGGCCTCGGGGTCTTCCTCGAGAACCGCTACAAGGGCATTCGCACCCCGCACAAGATGAAGTTCGGCGTCTCCGGCTGTACCCGCGAATGTGCGGAAGCCCAGGGCAAGGACGTCGGCATCATCGCCACCGATGCTGGCTGGAACCTCTATGTGGGCGGCAACGGCGGCATGAAGCCGCGCCACGCCGACCTGCTGGCGTCTGACCTCGACCGCGAGACCCTGATCAAGCTGATCGACCGCTTCATGATGTTCTACGTCACCAGCGCCGACAAACTGCAGCGCACCTCGGTCTGGCTCGGCAATCTGGAAGGGGGCGTCGACTACCTGCGCGAAGTGATCGTCGACGACAAGCTGGGACTGGCCGAGACGCTGGAACGCGATATCCAGACCCTCATCGACAGTTACGAGTGCGAATGGTCGCGCACCCTCAACGAAGAGGAAGCGCTCAAGCGCTTCAGCCACTTCATCAACAGCGACAAGCGCGACCCGGACGTTCAGTTCGTCAGCGAACGCGACCAGCACCGACCGGCCACCCCAGCCGAGCGCATCCCCGTCTACCAGATCGAGGTGGAGACCAAATGATGAAATTAGCCTGCCAACTCAACGGCATCCTGATGGGCTGCATGGACGTTTGCGCCCTGCTCGATAGCCAGTCCATCCAACTCGAGGTGGAGATTAAGCGATGAAACTTGCCTGCCAACTCAACGACATCCTGCCGGGAACCGGTGTCTGCGCACTCATTGAAGGTCGTCAGATCGCTCTGTTCCGCCCGAGCGCGGCCGCCGAGGTGTTCGCCATCGACAACCGGGATCCCTTCTTCGCCGCCAACGTGCTGTCGCGGGGCCTGATTTGCGAACACGACGGCGAGCTCTGGGTGGCCAGCCCGCTCAAGAAGCAGCGCTTTCGCCTGAGCGACGGCCACTGTTTCGACAACCCTGAGATGTCGGTGCAGAGCTACCCCGTTGAAGTGCGCGACCAGCAGGTCTGGGTCGCCGTCTAACACCAGACCCCACCCCGGCCCTCCCCTTCACAGGGGAGGGAGCAAAAAGCCCCTCCCCCTTGACAAGGGGGAGGCAGGGAGGGGGTTAAAAAACAGTCAGGGCTGCCCGCGGGCGGCCCTCTTGAAGGAAACAAAGATGTATACCGAAACCATCAACAAGTGCGCCGCCAACGCGGCCCGCATCAATCGCTTCGAGCGCAGCGACAAGCTCGGCTTCTGGCTCAGCTCGGCCATGGCGGGGGCCTATGTGGGCCTTGGCATCATCCTCATCTTCACCCTCGGCAATCTGGTGGATCCCGCCATCCGTCCGCTGGTGATGGGGGCCACCTTCGGCATCGCCCTGACCTTAGTTGTCATCGCCGGCTCCGAGCTGTTCACCGGCCACACCATGTTCCTCACCTTCGGGGTGAAGACGGGCAAGATCACCATGGCCGACCTGCTGCGCATCCTGCCGCAGACCTGGGCCGGCAACCTGATTGGCTCCATCGTGGTGGCGCTCATCTACTCCTACGGCGGCAGCCTGCTGCCGGACGCAGGCAGTCTGGCCCACAAGGTAGCGCTGGCCAAAACTCAGGCACCGGCGCTGACCCTGTTTATGAAGGGGATCCTCTGCAACTGGCTGGTCTGCCTCGCCATCTGGATGGCGCTGCGCACCGAAGGGGCCGCCCGCTTCATCGCCATCTGGTGGTGCCTGCTCGCCTTTATCGCCTCCGGCTACGAGCACTCAGTCGCCAACATGACCCTGTTCACCCTCTCCTGGTTTGGCGCCCACTCGGAGGCCTACACCCTGAGCGGCATCGGCCACAACCTGCTGTGGGTGACCCTGGGCAACACCGTCTCCGGCGCCCTCTTCATGGGCCTCGGCTACTGGTATGCCACCCCGAAAGCTGAGCGCCCGGTTGCGGTGAGCGAGACCACCTCCACTGCCAGCCAGACCCAAACCGCCTGATCAGGAGGCCCCATGGACTACTTGCCCATCTTTTGCCGACTCGACAACAAACCCGTGCTGCTGATCGGCGGCGGCGAGGTGGCGGAGCGCAAGGCGCGCCTGCTGCTGGATGCCGGTGCCCAGCTCACCGTGGTCGCGCCCGAGCTCGACCCCGAGCTGGCAGAACTGGCTGCCAACGGCAGCATCGAGTGGCTCGCCGGTGAATTCGCGCCGCAGCAACTGGCGGGCAAGTGGCTGGTGGTGGCCGCTACAGATCGGCGCGAGGTGAATGCGCTGGTCTACCAGAGCGCCAATCAGGCGCGGATCTTTGCCAACGTGGTGGATGACCCGAAACGCTCCAGCTTCATCATGCCGTCGATCATCGACCGCTCGCCGCTGATGGTGGCCATCTCCTCCGGCGGCAAGGCCCCGGTGCTGGCCCGCTTGCTGCGGGAAAAACTCGAGGCCCTGCTGCCTCAGCATCTGGGTGCCGTCGCGGCCTTCGCCGGCAGCCTGCGGGAGCGGGTCAAGGCCCGCTTCGCCAACATGGGCGAGCGGCGTCGCTTCTGGGAACGGTTGCTCGGGGCGGATCGGCTCGGGCAGGCGCTGGCCCGCGGTGATAGTGCCTCTGCCAATCAGCTGGCCGACAACCTGTTTGCCGACGAAAGCCAGACCGGTGGCGAGGTGGTACTGGTGGGAGCTGGCCCCGGCGATCCGGGTCTGCTCACCCTGCACGCCCTGCGCCAGATGCAGCAGGCGGACGTGGTGGTCTATGACCGGCTGGTCTCGGACGAGGTGATGGCGCTGGTGCGCCGCGACGCCAAACGCATCTTCGTCGGCAAGCAGGCGGGCAACCACTGCGTGCCGCAGGAGGGGATCAACCAGCTCTTGCTGGAGGAGGCGAAGAAGGGGCAGCGGGTGGTGCGGCTGAAGGGGGGTGACCCCTTTATCTTCGGCCGTGGCGGCGAGGAGCTGGAGACGCTGGTCGGCAGCGGCATCGGTTTTCAGGTGGTGCCGGGGATCACCGCTGCCAGCGGCTGCGCGGCCTACGCCGGTATTCCGCTGACCCACCGCGATCACGCCCAGAGCGTGCGTTTCGTCACCGCCCACGGCAAGGGGGGCGCTCAGGATCTCGACTGGCCGCTGCTGGCCAAAGATCGGCAAACGCTGGTCTTCTATATGGGGCTCTCCTCCTGCGCCACCATCCGCGAACAGTTGCTGACCCACGGCAAGGCGGGCAGCACCCCGGTGGCGCTGATCGAGCGAGGCACCCAGCCAAGCCAGCGGGTCATTCGCGGTACCCTCGATCAGTTGCCCGCGCTGGCGGTGGGCGTCGAGAGCCCGGCCCTCATCATGGTGGGATCTGTGGTGACCCTGGCGGACCAGCTTGCCTGGTTCGGGCAAGGAGGCGCCGCAGACGCGGCCCTGGCCTCGGCCTGATCGCTGCATCCATTCCAACGCCACCCTCGGGTGGCGTTTCTTTTTCTGCATTTACTGTCATAACCTGTTGTTTTAAGTCTGGTATCCTATGGGGACTGTCCGCCGGATCACCGAATTCAGGAATTCTGCTTCATGTCCCTCCCCCCCAAGAACAGCGCCAAACAGCGTGAACACGACAGAGCCCGCATCCTCACGCTGCTGCTGGCTGATGATGCCCTCACCGAGAGCCTGCTCGACCCGCAAGGGGAGCAGGACGCAGAGCTTCGGGACCAGACCAGCGAGCTGACCCGGCTGGTCAACAGCCTGCCCGCCGCCGATATCGCCGATGCGCTGGAATCCCTACCGCCGGACGAGCGCCACGTGCTGTGGCAGCAGGTGGATGCAGACAAGCACGGCCAGATCCTGGTGGAAGCGTCGGAGACGGTGTGGGACAGCCTCATCAGCGGCATGAGCGACAAGGAGCTGCTGCACGCCCTGAGCACCCTCGACATCGACGACCAGATCTACCTGGGCCAGCACCTGCCCCGCAACCTGATGGGGCGGCTGCTCACCTCCATGGCGCCGGTGGACAGGGACAAGGTGCGGGAGGTGATCCGCTACGGCAAGCACACGGTCGGCGCCATGATGGACTTCGAGCTCATCACGGTGCGGCCCGACGTGACCCTGGCCACCGTCCAGCGCTATCTGCGCCTGCGCGGCCAGATCCCCGAGAACACCGACAAGCTGTTTGTCACCGATCGGCGAAACCGGCTGCAGGGGGAGCTGCCCCTCACCGCCGTGCTGCTGCACAAGCCCGAAACCCTGGTGAGCGACGCGATGGAGAAGGATCCGGTCACCTT
Source organism: Aeromonas sp. s9 (assembly GCF_040907765.1). NCBI lineage: Bacteria > Pseudomonadati > Pseudomonadota > Gammaproteobacteria > Aeromonadales > Aeromonadaceae > Aeromonas > Aeromonas sp. s9. The sequence goes on along the minus strand of NZ_JBFOCK010000045.1, from coordinate 59,483 downwards.
CGATCCGGAAGACAACGACGAGGCCGCCGCCCGCACCTTCGAGCGGGACGACCTGGTCTCCGCCGCCGTGGTGGATGCCAGGGGCAAGCTGATGGGCCGGCTCACCGTCGCCGAGGTGGTGGACTTGGTCTATGAGGAGAGTGACACCGACCTGCGCCGCATGGGGGGGATCAGCGAGGAAGAAGACGTGTTCGCCCCCGTCTCCAAGGCGGTCAAGACCCGCTGGGCCTGGCTCGCCATCAACCTCTGCACCGCCTTCGTGGCGTCGCGGGTGATCGGCCTGTTCGAGCACACCATCTCCCAGCTGGTGGCACTGGCGGCCCTGATGCCCATCGTCGCCGGGATCGGCGGCAACACCGGCAACCAGACCATCACCATGATAGTGCGGGCGCTGGCGCTGCAGCACATCCAGACAGGCAACGTCTCCTTCCTGCTGTGGCGCGAGCTGGGGGTAGCCCTGATCAACGGTCTGGTGTGGGGGGGCATCATGGGCATCGCCACCTTCCTGCTCTATCAGGATGCGGCGCTGGGGGGCGTGATGACGCTCGCCATGATCCTCAACCTGCTGGTGGCGGCGCTGATGGGGGTCATCATCCCCATGACCATGAGCCGGCTGGGGCGCGACCCGGCGGTGGGGGCCAGCGTGATGATCACCGCCATCACCGACACCGGCGGCTTCTTCATCTTCCTGGGGCTGGCGACCCTGTTCCTGCTCTAGAGCCCGAGGCTGACCGCCTGCGGCTCCTGCCATGACGCGGGGCAGCTTTCGCGCAAAAACGGCATTTCCCGCCACTGGGCAAGGAATAGTCGTTGAAATGCCAACCCCACTCCTTATACTGGATCCACCTGTTTCCAGCGGTGGATCTGACACAATGGAATACAACACTTCAGAACTGTGCGACATCTATCAGGACATGGTGGATGTACTCGAACCCATGCTCTGCTCCTTCGGCGGCCGCGCCTCTTTCGGCGGCGTCATCACCACGGTCAAGTGCTTCGAATCGAACGGCCTAATCCGTGAACTGGTCAAGGAGAACGGCGTTGGTCGCGTGCTGTTGATCGACGGTGGCGGCTCCATGCGTCGTGCCCTGATCGACAGCGAGATCGCCACCACGGCGGCGGAAAATGAATGGGAAGGGATCGTCTGCTACGGTTGCGTCCGTGAGGTCGATATCCTGGAAGATCTCGACATCGGCATTCAGGCCCTGGCGGCCATTCCGGTGGGCGCCGACAGCAAGGATATCGGGGAAACCGATCTGCCGGTCAACTTCGGCGGCGTCACCTTCCTGCCGGATGACCACCTCTATGCCGATACCACAGGGGTGATCCTCTCCCCCGATGCCCTCGACATCGAGTAAGCGGAGCAGAGTGAAAATGGGAGCCCTGGCTCCCATTTTTTATGCCCGCTGATGGCGGAAAAGACGCAAAAAAAGAGGGCCAGTAAACTACTGGCCCCTTAACTGGAAGCAATGTGAGCAATGTCGTGCCTTCACAAGAAGTCCATCACGTTGGAACAAATGAAGTCATTCCCGGAAAACAAGTTAACAATAATCATTCTCATTTAACTGTGCAAGCCTTATTTGCGAAGATCGCAAAAAAATTGACCACCCATGGGGGTGGTCAATCTCATCAGGCTTGTCGCGTAGCAGCTTGCAGGCCAGCCAATCCGGCCTCCCCCACCAGCTTGCGGCTGAGATAGCGCAGTAGCACACCGTAAAGCGGCACAAACAACCCAAGACTTATCAGCAACTTGAATACGTAATCCACGGTCGCGATCTCGACCCAGTGCTCGGCCATGAAGGGATCTGTGCTGCGCCAGAAGGCGATGCTGAAGAAGGCGATGGTATCCACCAGATTGCCGAACAGGGTGGAGGCCGCCGGTGCCACCCACCAGGCTTTCAGCAGGCGCAGGCGGTTGAACACCACCACATCCATGAACTGGCCCACCAGATAGGCCATAAAGCTGGCTAACGCGATCCGGGCAACAAAGAGATTGAACTCTGCCAGATTGCCCACCCCCTGGAAGCTCCCTTCGAAGAAGAGCACCGAGAGCACGTAGGACACGGTCAATGCCGGCAGCATCACGGTCTGGATGATCTTGCGCGCCAGGCCTGCGCCGAAGATCCGCACCGTCAGATCGGTGGCCAGGAAAATGAACGGGAAGCTGAAGGCACCCCAGGTGGTGTGGAAGCCAAAGATGGTGATCGGCAGCTGCACTAGGTAGTTGCTGCTGGCAATGATCAGGATGTGGAACAACGAGAGACGCATCAGTGCCGTCTGGTACTGAGCCGGAGTCAGGTTCATATTGTGACCTTTTTGGTTAATGGGGTTAGGGAACCCATATCGCCACCATGGCGATAATCGAGGGGCGGGATTATACGCCCCCAAATTGATAGTTCAATCTTTATGCGGCTATTTCGAACAGTGGCGACTCACATTCGGAACCGGCCAGGGGTCAGTTCCCGTATTGCCGGGCGAGCCAGAGCAGCGCCTCGATGTCCGCCGGTTGCACCGCCGCCAGCCAGCAACCGCTGTGGTGTTCGAACTCGAGCCGAAGGCGGCTCCCCTCAAACTCCAGCAGCCAGCCGTGACGATCGGCCCCCCACTCCCGCTCGAGTGCCGCCAGCTCCCACTCCTGCAGCAGGGCTTCGGCCAGTACTGGAAAACTGTCCCAGTCGAGCGCCGGGCACGTCAGCATCACCACCCCGGCTTCCCTGTCTGTCTGCGTGATACGCCAGTTCATCTGCGGCTCCTCAACTGCTGCACGAGAGCTCGCCCCCGCAATACCAGCCCGGATGCGGGGTGGCGAGATCCTCGTATTCGGGTTGGTCATCATAGGGGTGCTGCAGGGCCGCAAACAGCCGCTCGAACGGCGCCATGTCGCCCTGTTCTGCCGCCTCGATCACCTGCTGGGCCAGGGCGTTGCGCAGCACATACTTGGGATTGACTGCGCCCATCTGCCCCTTGCGCACGCCATCCACGCTCCCTTCCCGGGCGAGGCGCGCCCGATAGGCCTCAAGCCACCCCTGCCAGACGGCAGGATCGGGCAGCAGGGCCAACAGGCGGGCGGGCCACGCTCCCTCTCGCGTCACCTCACCGAGACGTCGCAGGAAGAGGTGGTAATCCACCTTGTGCGCCGCCAGCAGCCGGAACAACTCGCGGAACAGCGCCGGATCCTCCTCTTCCCACACTGCCAGCCCCAGCTTGGCGCGCATCAGCTCGGAGTAGTGCAACATCAGCTGGTGCTCGTACTGGGCCAGGGCCGACGCGAGCGCGTCGCCATCCACATGGCCAGCTAGCGCTTGGGCCAGCTTCTGCAGGTTCCAGTATCCGACCGCAGGCTGCTGATCCAGCGCATAGCGACCGTCCGGATCCGAGTGGTTGCAGACGAAGTCCGGCACATAGGCGTCGATAAAACCGTAGGGGCCGTAATCCAGGGTCAGCCCGAGCAGGGACATGTTGTCGGTGTTCATCACCCCGTGACAGAACCCCGCCGCCTGCCACTTGGCGATGAGCCGCGCGGTGCGGCGCACTACTTCGGCAAACAGCTCGGCGCCATCGGCCAGCTCGGGGAAGTGGTAACGCCGCGCATAGTCGATGAGGGCCGGGATCTTCTCCCCCTGTCCGCTCCATGCGAAATACTCGAAGTGACCGAAGCGCAGATGGCTCGGCGCGGTGCGCAGCACGGTCGCCCCGCTCTCCACCTGCTCCCGGTAGACAGGCTCGTCACTGCCCAGCAGCACCAGAGCCCGGGTGGTGGGAATGCCGAGGGCATGCAGCGCCTCGGAAGCCAGGTACTCGCGAATGCTGGATCGCAGCACGGCACGGCCGTCGCCGAAGCGGGAGAATGGCGTCTTGCCCGCCCCTTTGAGGTGCAGGTCCCAGCGGCTGCCATCAGGCGCCAGCTGCTCCCCCAGCAGCAGGGCGCGGCCATCCCCGAGACGCGGGCTGTAGCCGCCGAACTGGTGGCCCGCATAGACCTGAGCCACCGGCTGCATGCCCGGCAGGGGCTGCCCCTGGCCGCAACAAGCGAGCCACTGCGCCTCGCTCACCTCCCCGAGCCCCAGCTCCCCAAGCAGCGCACCGTTCAGATGCAGCAATCTGGGGCCATGCAGCGGCTGCGGGGCAACAGGCTCGCAAGCCCAGGGGAGTTCGGTGGCAAAAGTGTTGATCAACTTCATGGTGATGGGGGTTGTCCCTGCGTATGCTCGTGTCACTCTTTATACCGCCGTCGGCTCGTCGAGGCTAACAGGCGATCACGATTATTCATTTCAAGGAGAAGACGATGCAAAAGTGGGTCTATACCCTGCCCCTGCTGGCGCTTGCCTGGGGCCATCAGGCCAAGGCGGCCGACATAGACGCAGGCAAGGCCAAATCCGTGGTCTGTGCCGCCTGTCATGGCGCGGATGGCAAGGCGAGCGTCCCGACCTACCCCCACCTCGCGGGCCAGAACCAGGCCTATTTGCTCAAGCAGATGAAAGCGTTCAAGGAGGGTTCCCGTACCGAGCCGCTGATGGTTCCCTTCATGGCGATGCTGACCGAGGCGGACATGGAGAATCTGGCGGCCTATTACGCCAACCTCAAATAATGCATGGCGCCGATCAACGGGCGCCTTTTCACTGTGTGTTGTGCCAGCCTACCGGCCTGGGCCTGCTGCGGTCGATGACAAGGTCTACCAGGGCCGACCCTACCGGCGGCAGTAGTCGATGATCAGGTCCATAAAAGCCTCACCGAAGCGCTCCAGCTTGCGGTGACCGACACCGTTGACCGCTAGCATTTCCTCCTCGGTCATCGGCATGAGCTGTGCCATCTCCACCAGGGTGGCGTCGTTGAACACCACATAGGGCGGCACCTCTTCATCCTCGGCGATCTGCTTGCGCAGGGCGCGCAGCTCCTTGAACAGCCGCTTGTCATAGTTGGCGTTGTCGAGCAGGCCGTTGCGCTTCTCCTTGCGACTGGAGATGGGCTGCAGGCGGGGGACTGCCAGTTCAAGCTTCATCTCGCCACGCAGCACGGGTCGAGCCGCTTCGGTCAGCTGCAACACCAGATTGCGGGTGATGTTCTGGGTCAGCAACCCCTTGTGGATCAGCTGGCGGATGACGCTCATCCAGTATTCGTGGCTCTGATCCTTGCCGATGCCGTAGGTCGACAGCTTGTCGTGACCGTGATCCTTGATGCGCTGGTTCAGCGATCCGCGCAGCACCTCCACCACATAACCGACCCCGAAATTCTGTCCCACCCGCCAGACGCAGGAGAGCGCCTTCTGGGCATCTTCGGTGCCGTCATAACTCTGGGGCGGATCGAGGCAGATGTCGCAGTTGCCGCACGGCTTGTCGTTGTACTCGCCGAAGTAGTTGAGCAGCACCTGACGGCGGCAAGTCTGCGCCTCGGCGAAGGCCGCCATCACGTTGAGCTTGTACTGCTCCACCTGCAACTGCTGTGGGTTTTCGATGTTGTCGAGCAGCCGGCGAACCCGACCGATGTCGGCGGGATCGTAGAGCAGCAGCGCCTCGGCCGGGGTGCCGTCGCGCCCGGCACGGCCGGTTTCCTGATAGTAGGATTCGATGTTCTTCGGAATGTCGTAGTGCACCACGAAGCGCACGTTGGGCTTGTCGATGCCCATGCCGAACGCCACCGTCGCCACCACGATCTCGATGTCATCCTTGAGGAAGGCCTCCTGGGTCTGCTGACGCAGCTCCAGCGGCAGACCGGCATGATAGGGTGCCGCCTTGCAGCCGTGACGGGATAGCCGCTCGGCCACCTCCTCCACCCGATTGCGGCTGGAGCAGTAGACGATGCCGCAGTTGCCCTTCTGGCTCTGCACGTAGCGCAGCAGCTGCTCCGCCGCCTTGAACTTTTCCACCAGGCTGTAGCGGATATTGGGCCGATCGAAGCTGGCGGTGTGGATGAAGGGATCGTTCAGTTCCAGCCGGTGCAGCATGTCGCAGCGGGTCGCCTCGTCGGCGGTGGCGGTGAGCGCTACCACCGGCACCTGGGGGAACCACTGCTTGAGCCGTCCCAGCGCCGCGTATTCCGGCCGAAAATCGTGCCCCCACTGGGAGACGCAGTGGGCCTCGTCGATGGCGAACAGGCCGAGGGGCAGCTCCGCCAACCGGTCCATGAACTCGTGCTGCAGCAAACGCTCGGGGGAAACATAAACCAGCTTGATCTCGCCCCGGCGCATGGCGGCGAAGTTCTGGATCATCTCTTCCCGGCTCAGTGCCGAGTTGATGTAGACCGCCGCCACGCCGTTGGCGCGCAGGGTGTCGACCTGATCCTTCATCAGCGAGATGAGGGGGGAGACCACCACACCGAGCCCGGGTCGCAGCAGCGCCGGGATCTGGTAGCAAAGCGACTTGCCGCCGCCGGTGGGTTTGAGCACCAGGGCATCGCGCCCCGCCACTATCTGCTCGATGATCTCGAGCTGGCCCGGCCGAAACTGCTGATAGCCAAACACCGCCTGCAACAGGGCAAGGGGATTCTCTGGCTGAGGGTCAGGCAGGGTTTCGGCAATGACGGTCATGGGCTCTCCTTTGGGGTCGCCATTCTAAAGCAGCCGCCGCCCACAATAAACCTGCCATTGCGAGTGTTAAGGAAGTGTTGCAGACTGGCTGGAGTTTTTACTCGGCTTTGATGACAGGGCGGACTGAAGGAATGAAACAGATGCTCAAGAAGATGGCGCTCAGTGGCATAGCCAACCTGTTCGCCGAGAGGATGCCCTTCAACAAGCTGATCGGCATGCAAGTCACCCACTACGACTTCGACAAGGTGGAGTTGCGCATCAAGATGGAACAGAAGCTCATCGGCAACCCTTTCCACAACATACTGCACGGCGGCGTCACCGCCAGCCTGCTCGATGTGGCGGGCGGCATGATAGTCACCGCCTCCTGCATCGACGAGCTGGAGGACTTCTCCCCCAGCTATCTCAAGGAGCGCTTCTCGCGGCTTGGCACCATCGATCTGCGGGTGGACTATCTTCGTCCCGGTCGCGGCAACGAGTTCATCGCCACCGCCCACATCATCCGGGCAGGCAGCAAGGTAGCGGTCGCCCGCATGGAGCTGCACAACGAAGAGGGCACCCACATCGCCTTCGGCACGGGCACCTACCTCGTCGGCTAATGGTTTTTATTGCATAAAAAGTGCGCGTCTAAGCTGATTTTAATCATTAGAATTCTTACCCCCTCCTCCGCTCAGGGTCCATACTGAAAGTCGGGATTCTGTGCAGAGGGAGGATTGCAGACGATGAGCGCGATACTGGCTACCCAACCATCCAGAGCCTTGCTGACACGACTTGAGGCCATGCGCGAAGAAGTGCAGACCCCAGAGTGCCGTCACTGGTTGGAACAGGAGCTGGAGGGGTATTCTCTCTGTTCACCCCTGCCCTGGTATCGCATCATTGCCTGTCGGCAACGCGGTCACTTCCTGAATCTGAAGACGGGAAAATATCTGACTTGCCATATCGGCAGCCAAACGCTAAGCCAACGCGACCTGGCCCAAGTTCAGTTCATCTATGCCCGTGAACCCGCCGCCCACTATTTACTGCGTCACGATTCCCATATCGAGCCCTGGCCGGAATCACTGCTGGAAGCGTATCGAGAGCAGCTGATCCCTGGTCATCTCTGCCTGCAAGCCTGGCATGAGCCCGTGTCTTCGCTGCGTTCACAACTGATGGAGGGAATAGCACATTTCATTAGTGAGTACCCCAAGCATGCGGCCCTGCAAACCCAACACGGTTTCAAGGCATTGCGGCATCAACACTGGCATATCTGAATGAGCGCCTGGGGCGCAAGGAGGGCACCATCGACAAGACCCATAACGAGATTGTCACAATCTAGAGTGCCGGAGTCAGGATCAGACTCCACCAGTGGGGCCACCGAGCGGTGGCCCTTTTAGTTGGGCAAATGAGGGAGATCGGAGCAGGAGCAGCAATCGACAATGGAAATGTCAGCTTTGCTTCAACAGACCAAATGCGAAAAGGCCGCTCATTGAGCGGCCTTTTCAAATGTGGTCGGTGTGAGAGGATTCGAACCTCCGACCCCTTCGTCCCGAACGAAGTGCGCTACCAAGCTGCGCTACACACCGATGTCTGCGGGGCGAGAATTTACCGAAAGCCCCGACCCGACACAAGCCTTTTTTTGCATTCACTCTAAAAAAATGGCTTTACGCTCAATAATTCAGCGAGTAGCAGCAAAAATCGCCACAAGGCATCTTTCCGCCTGCCTTCAGCCCTGTCGAGACAACCTGAACTCGGTCGGCCCCAGCAAACGCCGGCTCCAATCCGCCACCACTCCATGTTCCAGCCAATGAGCCGCATGCTGGCGCCAGTTGGGAGAGAGCGCCGGGTTCTCCAGCAGCAGTTGCAGGTCTTCCTCGTTGCGAGCCTGGTTGAACAGGATGTCGGCGGTGCGCTTCACCGTCAGCTCAGGGTAGGGTCTGTCCACCAGTGTCAGCTCCCCCTGCGGATCCACCCTTCCCTCTTCCAGCACCCGCAGCAGCCAGCCACAGCGACCACTCAGCTGCATCACCTGGGAGAGCTGGCCATAGCCAAAGCGCTGGTTGAGCTTGAAACAGGGGGATCTGGGCTGGCTTATCTGGATCAGCGCCTCCCCAAGTCGATAGACATCGCCGATGCAGGCCTGCGCCTCCGTCAGCCCCGAACCAGAGAGATTCTCGCCAAAGGCGGCAGGCTGCCAGGGTGTGCGTGGTACAGGCAGCCCCAGCGCGGTTTGCCAGGTTTTCCACCAGGCGTAGTGCTCCGCAGGGTAATGGTGCAGGGCCCGATCCGGGCCGCCATGATGGCGTCTGTCGCTCTGCTCATCCCCGCGAAGGCCGAGGAAATCGCACCACAGAGGGGCGTCGGCAGGCTGCTTGTGGATGGCACTGATGAGGCCGGGGGCCTGCTCTGGGTTCAGTTCGGCGCTCTGGCCGATGAAGAGGGAGATCCGCATTCCATTCTCCTGACGGATGGGGGAATGCGGATCTTATCACGGGGCAGGTCAGGCAACTGCCTGCATCTGGGTGGTCATGGCGATTTCGGCACGGCGGCGTTTCTCCGCCCGGGCCATCAGATACCAGCTACCGAAGGTGAACAGGGATACCGACAGCAGGATCAGGCTCGCGATGGCGTTGATCTCGGGCTTCACGCCGAGGCGCACCGCCGAGAACACTTCCATCGGCAAGGTGGTCGAACCCGGGCCGGAGACGAAGCTCGCCAGCACCAGATCATCCAGCGACAGGGCGAACGACATCATGCCACCCGCCGCCAGCGACGGGGCTATCATCGGGATGGTGATCAGGAAGAACACCTTCCAGGGCTTGGCACCCAGGTCCATGGCCGCCTCCTCGATGGAGAGATCCAGCTCCCGCAGCCGCGCCGACACCACGATCGCCACATAGGCGGTACAGAAGGTGGTATGTGCTATCCAGATGGTCAGCATGCCCCGCTCCGCGGGCCAACCCACCAGCTGGGCCATGGCCACGAACAGCAGCAGCAGGGAGAGACCGGTGATCACCTCAGGCATCACCAGCGGCGCCGTCACCATGCCGCCGAACAGGGTCCGGCCACGGAAGTGAGGGATCCGGGTCAGCACGAAGGCCGCCACCGTCCCTAGCGCCACCGCCGCGATGGCGGTGTAGAAGGCGATCTCCAGGGAGCGGAACACGGACCCGATCAACTGTTTGTTGTCGAGCAGGCCGAAGTACCACTTGAGCGACCAGCCCCCCCACACCGTCACCAGCTTGGAGGCGTTGAAGGAGTAGATGACCATGATGATCATGGGCAGGTAGATGAACAGCAGCCCCAGCCACAGCATCAGCTTGGCAAAACCGAAACGTCTCATGCCTTGCCCTCCAGCTCTTTGGCCTGGTTGCGGTTGAACAGGATGATGGGAATGATCAGCACCGCCAGCATCACCACCGCCAGGGCGGAGGCCACCGGCCAGTCACGGTTGTTGAAGAACTCCTGCCACAACACCTTGCCGATCATCAGGGTCTCCGGACCACCCAGCATCTCGGGGATGACGAACTCGCCCACCACCGGGATGAAGACCAGCATGCAACCGGCGATGATGCCGTTCTTGGAGAGTGGCACCGTGATCTGCCAGAACCGGGTCAGGTTGCGGGCACCCAGGTCGGAGGCCGCCTCCAGCAGGCTCTGGTCGTGCTTGACCAGGTTGGCGTAGAGCGGCAGCACCATGAACGGCAGGTAGGAGTAAACGATGCCGATATAGACCGCCAGGTTGGTATTGAGGATCTGCAGCGGTTCGTCGATCACCCCGATGCCCAGCAGGACACTGTTGAGCAGGCCGTTGTTGCTGAGGATCCCCATCCAGGCGTATACCCGGATCAGGATCGCCGTCCAGGTCGGCATCATGATGAGCAGCAGCAGAACGGTCTGGGTCTCCTTGTTGGCCCGCGAAATGGCGTAAGCCATGGGATAACCGATCAACAGGCAGAGCAGGGTGCTGACCAGGGCTATCTTGAGGGACCCCAGATAAGCCGCGATGTAGAGATCATCCTCCTGCAGCAGCAGGTAGTTGCCCAGGTTGAGCAGTATGGTGAGCTGATTGTCTGCCCAGCTCACCACGTCCGTGTAGGGCGGGATGGCCACGTCCGCTTCGGCGAAGCTGATCTTCACGACGATGATGAAGGGCAGCAGGAAGAAGAGAAACAGCCAGAAGAAGGGGATGCCGATGACCAGCTGCCGCCCTCCCACCTGTTTGAGTCGTCTCAATGCCTTCATGATTGCAGCACCACGCCGCTGTCATCTTCCCAGTAGAGGAACACCTGGTCATCCCAGGTCGGCCGTTTGCCGTGGCGTTCGGCATTGGCGATGAAAGCCTGAACGATTTTGCCCGAGGGCAACTGGATGTGATACACGGAATGGCCGCCCAGATAGGCGATGTCATAAACCTCGCCCTTGGTCCAGTTGAAGTCCGGATGCTCGATCTCTTCCGGCTTTTGCAGGCTCATCAGCAGTTTTTCCGGACGCAGGGCATAGGTGACCTTCTTGTTCTCCGCCCGGGAGCTGATGCCGTGACCCACATAGATGGGCTGCTCCAGATCCGCACAGGCGATGATGGCGTGGTCCTGCTCATCCTCCACCAGCAGGCCGTCAAACAGGTTGACGTTGCCGATGAACTCGCACACCAGCCGGCTGGCCGGGGTTTCGTAGATGTCCATCGGGCTGCCGATCTGCTCGATGCAACCGAGGTGCATGATGGCGATCCGCTCGGCCATCGTCATGGCTTCTTCCTGATCGTGGGTCACCATGACGCAGGTCACGCCGACCCGCTCGATGATCTCGACCAGCTCGAGCTGCATGGTGGAGCGCAGCTTCTTGTCCAGCGCCCCCATGGGCTCGTCCAGCAGCAGCAGTTTCGGGCGCTTGGCCAGGGAACGGGCCAGGGCCACCCGCTGACGCTGACCACCGGAGAGCTGGTGCGGCTTGCGGCGGGCGTACTGGGTCATCTGCACCAGCTTGAGCATCTCTTCCACCCGGGCATCGATCTCCGCCTTGGGCAGGCCATCCTGCTTGAGGCCGAAGGCGATGTTCTGGGCCACCGTCATGTGGGGGAACAGGGCATAGGACTGGAACATCATGTTGATGGGGCGTTCATAGGGCGGCATGTCGGTAATGTCGACGCCGTCGAGGAACAGCCGTCCTTCCGTGGGTCGCTCGAACCCGGCCAGCATCCGCAGCAAGGTGGACTTGCCGGAGCCGGACCCACCCAGCAGGGCGAAGATCTCGCCCTTGTGGATGTTGAGAGACACGTTGTCGACCGCCAGCGTTTCGTCGAACTGCTTGCTTACCCTGTCTATTTTGACCAGCACTTCTTTACGCTGCTGGCTGCCCTCGAGGGCTTTCTTGTAGGCACTGGAGGCTATCGCCATTACCAAACTCCCAAAGGTGATTCCGGCCTGGGCCGATCCATCAATACAATCTGGCGCCCCGGGATGGGCGCCAAGGTTAGGTTCCGGATTTGATCTTGGTCCAACTCCGGGTGATCAGGCGCTGCACCGAGCGGGGATGTGCTTCCTGCACATACAGACGCTCAAGCACCGCCTGGGGGGGATAGACAGACTCATCCTCGCGAACGGCCTTGTCCATGAACTCTCCCGCCTTGATGTTCGGGTTCGCGTAACCCACATAGTCGCTCACCTTGGCGATGACCTGCGGTTCGAGAATGTAGTTGATCAGGGCGTGAGCCTCTTTCACGTTGGTGGCATCGGCCGGGATCGCCATCATGTCGAACCAGAGATTGCCACCCTCCTTGGGGATGCTGTAGGCAATATTGATCCCCTTGCCCGCCTCCTCGGCCCGGGACGCCGCCTGCAGGATGTCGCCGGAGAAACCCGCCGCCACGCAGATGTTGCCGTTGGCGAGGTCACCGATGTACTTGGAGGAGTGGAAGTAGGCCACGTAGGGGCGCACCTTGAGCAGCTGCTCTTCGGCCCGCTTGATGTCCGCCGGCTCATGGCTGTTGGGGTTGAGCCCCAGGTAGTTGAGGGCAGCCGGGATCATCTCGTCCGCCGAATCGAGGAAGGCCACGCCGCACTGGGAGAGCTTCTTCATGTTTTCCGGCTCGAAGATGGTCGCCCAGGAGTCAATCTTGTCGACACCCAGCACTTCCTTGATCTTGTCGACGTTGTAGCCGATGCCGTTGGTGCCCCAGAGGTAGGGCACGGCGTACTGATGGCCCGGATCCACCTTCTCGAGCTGCTTGAGCAGCATGGGGTCCAGGTTGCTCAGGTTTGGCAGCAGGGTGAGGTCCAGCTTCTGGAAGGCCCCCGCCTTGATCTGCTTGGCCAGGAAATTGTTGGAGGGCACGACCAGATCGTAGCCGGTGCGTCCGGTCAGCAGCTTGCCTTCCAGCGTCTCGTTGGAGTCAAACACGTCGTAGACGGTCTTGATCCCGGTCTTCTGCTGAAAGTCACTGAGGGTGGTCTCGCCGATATAATCGGACCAGTTGTAAAAATGAACCACAGGGGCTGCCTGGGTCAGATTTGCAAACCCCAGGGTCAGGGCCAGCGTTGCCATCTTGGTCATGTGCACTTATCAGTCCTCATTTGTGTGATTTTGCCAGTCGCGCATCCATACGCGCCGTCCAACCTGTCGGGTGGTCACCACCCTCCCGGCCGAACTGCGGACCGGGAGGGGTACTCGTCACTCTTACTTGCCTGACTTGATCTTGGTCCAGCTGCGGGTCATCAGACGCTGCACCTTGGCCGGCAGATCCGGGAAGGTGTAGATCTTCTTGAGGGTATCCGGCGTCGGGTAGATACCCGGGTCGGTACGGATCGCCTCGTCCACCAGCGGCGTGGCCGCCTTGTTGCCGTTCGGGAACTGCACCACGTTGGTGATGTTCGCGATCACGTCCGGCTTCATCAGGTAATTGATGAAGGTGTGGGCCGCCTCGACGTTCTTGGCATCCGCCGGGATGGCGATCATGTCGAAGAAGCTGCCTGCCCCCTCTTTCGGAATGGTGTAAGTCAGGCTGACACCGTTCTTGGCCTCGGCGGCACGCGCCTTGGACTGCTGCAGGTCACCGGAGTAACCGACCGCCACGCACAGGTTGCCGTTGGCCAGATCCGAAATGTACTTGGAGGAGTGGAAGTAAGCGGTATAGGGACGGATGGAGAGGAACAACGCCTCTGCCTTCTTCAGCTCGTCCGGCTTCTGGCTGTCCGGCTTGAAGCCCAGGTATTGCAGGGCGGCCGGCAGCATTTCGGTCGGCGAGTCGAGGAAGGAGACACCGCACTCCTTCAGCTTGGCCATGTTCTCCGGCTTGAACACCAGATCCCAGGAGTCCACCGGGGCATCCGCCCCCAGCACGGCCTTCACCTTCTCGGCGTTGTAGGCATAGCCGATGGTGCCCCACAGGTAAGGGATGGAGTATTGGTTGCCCGGATCGCTCGGTTCGAGCGCCTTGAGCAGGTCGACGTCCAGGTTCTGCCAGTTGGAGAGTTTGGACTTGTCCAGCTTCTGGAAGACACCTGCCTTGATCTGCTTGGCCAAGAAGGGGTTGGACGGTACGACGATGTCATAGCCCGACTTGCCTGCCAGCAACTTGGCTTCCAGCACTTCGTTGCTGTCGAACACGTCGTAGACCACCTTGATGCCCGTCTCCTTCTGGAAGTTTTCCAGCGTATCCGGCGCGATATAGTCGCTCCAGTTGTAGACGTGCAGCACCTTCTCGTCGGCCATCGCCCCGGTACTCATCATGACCAGCGCCACGGAAGCAGCCATCATTCCCTTTTTAAAAGACATAGTCCTTGTCTCCTAAGCAAATTGTATGCGTAAGCCAACCTGCCCGGTTCCCGCCTATTCCCGCAGCTTTGCAGCCGTCAGGTCCAGACTGAGCCTGGCCAGTTTGACCAATTCATCCACCTGTTCCTCGGTGATCACCAAGGGGGGCGATATGATCATGGTATCGCCGACAGCCCTCATCACCAAGCCATTGTTAAAACAGAACTCCCGACAGGTCATCCCGGCATGGAGCTTGGCCGGGAAGCGACGTTTCGTCTGCTTGTCCTGCACTATTTCCAGCGCGGCGACCAGGCCTTTCCCACGGGTTTCCCCCACCAGCGGATGGTCCGCCAGCTCAGCCCAGCGGCGCTGCAAATAGGGGCCGATACTATCATGAACTCGCTTAACTATGCTCTCCCTTTGCATAAGCTGGATGTTGGCAATGGCCACGGCGCAGGCGACCGGATGGCCGGAATAGGTGAAGCCATGGTTGAACTCCCCCCCCTCTTCCACCAGCACCCTGGCAACCCTGTCCCCCACCATCACGGCGCCCATCGGCAGATAGCCGGAGGTAATGCCCTTGGCCAGGCACATGAGGTCGGGTTTGATGCCAAAACCTTCACTGGCAAACCAGTGGCCGGTGCGGCCAAAGCCGCAGATCACCTCGTCTGCGATGAGCAGGATGCCGTACTGGTCGCAGATGCGCTGGATCTCCGGCCAGTAGCTCTCGGGCGGAATGATGACCCCCCCCGCACCCTGGATAGGCTCGCCGATGAAGGCGGCTACCTTGTCCACCCCCAGTGCCAGGATCTTCTCTTCCAGCTGGCGGGCACGGGCCAGACCGAACTCGTGGGCGCTCATGCCCTCTCCCTCACCGAAGTGATAGGGCTGGTCGATGTGGACTATGCCCGGAATGGGCAAGCCGCCCTGGGCGTGCATCCCCTTCATGCCCCCCAGACTGGCCCCCGCCACGGTGGAGCCGTGATAGGCATTGTGGCGGCTGATGATCACCTGCTTGTCAGGTTGTCCCTTGCTGGCCCAGTAGTGGCGCACCATGCGCAGCACGGTGTCGTTGCACTCGGAACCCGAACCGGTGAAGAAGACGTGGTTGAGGTGGGAAGGGGTGATCTCGGCCAGCAGGGTGGCCAGCTCGGCAGCAGGGGGGTGGCTGGTCTGGAAGAAGAGGTTGTAGTAGGGCAGTTGCTGCATCTGGCGAGTGGCGGCATCCACCAGCTCCTGACGGCCGTAGCCCATGTTGACGCACCACAGACCCGCCATCCCGTCCAGAATGCGCTTGCCTTCGGAGTCTTCCAGATAGACGCCTTCGGCCTTGGTGATGATGCGACTGCCCTTCTTGTTCAGGGCCTGAAAATCGGTAAACGGATGCAGATGATGGCTGGCTTCCAGTTGCTGCCACTCACGGGTGGTGTGCTGCATTGCTTGCTCCTCGGTTCCTTCGATTCGGCGAATCTTGTCGCCATTCATGAGGGCACGGATGGCCGGCCCGGTCACTGCCATTCACGGGGCTGGCACTCTCTTGCCTGCTCGATGCCTTTCCATGGGGCGAACATCGTCGCCAGTTGATTGCAGGTGACCCCCTCTCCATTGCGGGAGCGGGCCTCACCTTTACTCGGTGCCTTCCGGGTCGCGGGCGCCGCCGCGAGACGGGCCTTCAGCCCCTTGCTTGCGATATGACGGGGAGAGGCCTCGCCTCCCCCGGGGACAGATCAGACGTTCAGCAGCAGGAATTCCCGTTCCCAGCGGCTGATCACGCCGAAATAGGTCTCGTACTCCTTGCGCTTGACGGCCACGAAGGCGCGGATGAAGCGCTCCCCCAGCATGTCCTTGATGGGTTCACACTGCTCCAGGTGGCTCAGCGATTCCTCCAGCGAGCGGGGCAGGCTGTAGGGCAGGTCATAGGCACTCGCCTTCATCTCCTGCATGGGTTCGAGCTTCTCCAGCATGCCGAGGTAGCCGCAGGCCAGGGTGGCGGCCAGAGCCAGATACGGATTGGCATCGGCCCCGGCGAAGCGGTTCTCGACCCGGCGTGCGCTCGGTTCGGAGAAGGGGACCCGCAGGCCGCAGGTGCGGTTTTCCACCCCCCACTGCACGTTGCGCGGCGCACTCTCGCCAAAGGTGAGGCGGCGGTAGGAGTTGACGTTCGGCGCCAGCAGGGCGGTCACTGCCGGGGTGTATTTCTGCAGGCCGGCGATGAAATGCATGAACAGATCGGAGTTGCCCCCTTCGCTGGTACCAAACAGGTTGTTGCCATCCATGTCTTCCAGGCTCTGGTGGATGTGCATGGCGGAACCCGGTTCGTTGCTCATGGGCTTGGCCATGAAGGTGGCATAGATGCCGTGGCGATGGGCGGCCTCGCGCATGGTGCGCTTGAACAGAAACACCTGGTCGGCGAGATCGATGGCATCCCCGTGCAGGAAGTTGATCTCCATCTGGGCGGCGCCGGATTCGTGGATCAGGGTGTCCACCTCAAGCTCCTGGGCCTCGCAGTAGTCGTACATGTCCTCGAAGATGGGGTCGAATTCGTTCACCGCATCGATGCTGAACGACTGGCGGGCCGTTTCCGGGCGGCCGTTGCGGCCCACCGGCGGCACCAGCGGATAGTCGGGATCTTCGTTGCGGGTCACCAGGTAGAACTCCAGCTCCGGCGCCACCACCGGCTTCCAGCCCTGCTTCTCGTAGAATGACAGAACCCGGCGCAGCACGGAGCGGGGAGCGATGTCGATGAGCTTGCCGTTGACGTCAAAGCAGTCGTGGATCACCTGGGCGGTGGGCTCCAGCGCCCAGGGTACGAAACGAATGGTGTTGGGATCGGGATAGAGCTGCATGTCCCGCTCCAGCGGGTCTATCATGCTGTCGTCATCCGGGTACTCGCCGGTCACCGTCTGGGTGAAGATGACCTCGGGCAGCCGCATGCCCCCCTCGCGCAGAAACTTGTTGGCTGGAATGATCTTGCCTCGGGCATTGCCGGTGAAATCTGGAAACAGGCACTCCACTTCCGTGATGCGATTGCTCTCCATCCAGCCCTTGATACTGTCCATGTTAAACCCCGACTTTACGGTTGCCATTGTCAAGGGTGTCTAATATAAGGAACACCCTTGTTAAGAAAATGTAATCGACCACACCATAAAAGCCCGTGATAAAGGCCTTTGTCAAGCAGCGGTGTTTAAAAAACTATAAACAACGGCCTGTATAATGACCAGCGCGGCACCAAATACTAAACACTTTGTGTCACGATCAGCCCACTGCAAGCTCGATGCCAACGGCGGCGGGATCTCGTTCGATACTCAGTCAGACCCTGTCGGAGAAGGCCCATTTCTTTGCAAGGGCGCACACTCCTTATCCAATTTCCTTTGCATGTCTGCATTTTTTTGGTACAAGGCCCGCCCTGATTTGCACTCTCCTGCATGGATTTGGTGCAAAACGGGATACAAGGGCTTGGTCTGACGACAGACAGCCCCCATCAATGGGTAACATTGGGAAACTGACTGGTAGCAAACCGTATGTGTGATTTCATGACAGAAGACCAACTGACCTTCTACAAAGGCCAGATCGAGCGACAAATCCTTGAGCTCGAAGAACGTCTCAACTCCCAGGCCAGCCAGGCTATCGCCACCGATACCAACGAGATGGCGGATGAAATTGACCGTGCCAGTGTCGAGGAGGCCCGTCGCCTGGAGCTGAACCGCATCGAGCACGACAAGTTGCACCTGCGCAAGCTGAAAGGGGCGTTGAAGCGCATCAATGAAGGGGATTTCGGCTATTGCGAATCCTGTGGCGACGAGATCTCTCTCAAGCGGCTGCAGGCCCGTCCCGAGTCCCGCTTCTGTGTTGAATGCCAGAGCACCAAGGAATTCAACGACACTCACGTGTTCCGTCGCGTCGCCTGATGCGGCGAACAAGCCCGGCCTCGGTACGAGCCGGGCACAGGGCAGGCCATGCCCGAAGATGACGCGGCCGGGTGATCCCCGGCCCCTTTCACAGCAAGAGCGTGACAACTTCTGTTAGACTCCGGGCAAGTCCCGGATCCTACAGGAGATCAAAGCGTGAAATGGCTCATCAGGCTGTGCTTGTGCCTGCCATTGCTGGCACAAGCACAGACGCTCACCGTCAAGGTCCCCAGCCGACCGATCAACGATCTCGACAACGAATACCAGCTCAAGCTGCTGGAACTGGCGCTCAACCACGCCGGGCAGCCCTACAAGCTGGAGCGGGTCGACCTCAATCTCAACCAGTACAGCCTCCAGCAGGCGCTTGCCAAGGGCAAGGTCATCAATGTGTTCTGGATGGGTACCTCCAGCGCACTGGAATCCTCCCTCACCGCAGTGCCAATCCCGCTGTTTCGTGGCCTGGAAGGGCTGCGCCTCTCCTTCATCCACGCCGATGCCCAGGAGCGGTTCAACCAGATCAACACCCTGGCAGACCTCAAGAAACTGAAAGCCGCCCAGGGGGTGGGCTGGGCCGACAACAAGATCCTGGAACTGGCAGGCATTCCCAACTATGCCGGGCGCTACAGCAACCTGTTTCGCCTGATGAATGACGGCGACAAGCTGGACTTCTTCCCCCGTGGTCTGGTGGAAATCTTCGCCGAACGCAGCGAGCTGGCGGCACAATATCCCAACCTGGTGATCGATCAGCACCTGCTGATCCGCTACCCCTTCGCCGAGTTCTTCTTCGTCAGCCCGGAGTCGCCGAAGCTGGCCAAGGCGATCCAGACCGGCCTCGAGCGTGCCTATGCCGACGGCAGCTTCATGGCGTTCTTTCGGGAGAACCCCAAGATCCGCGAGGCCCTGGCCAGCGCCAATCTGGAGCAGAGAGTCACCATCGCCCTGCCCAATCCCGACATGACCCCCTTGCTCAAAAGCATTCCGGCCCAATATTGGGAGTATCCACCGTCGCAGGAGTAAATGGACACTATATCCGGCGTTGAGAATATCCACCGCTGCGAGCATGAACGGACACGGTATCCCGGCATTGGGAATATCCGCCGCCGGGAGCGTGATCAGCCGCGGGTCATCCCATCCGGTGGGCGCAGCCCGCCGCAGACGCACAGGAACGCGAGGTCGCCCGGCCTCAATACGCGCACCAGGGAGGTGCCATGAAACGACTGGATGACTGGTTTCGCGACTACGGCCAGAGCCATCAACACCCCGTCAATGTGGCCATCCACAAGGTGGCGGTGCCAGGCATCTACCTCTGCATCCTGGCCCTGCTCTGGTGCCTGCCCGCCGGTCCCCTGCCAGCGTCCTTCAACTGGGCGGGGCTGGTGGCCATCCCGGTGCTGGTCTTCTACCTGCGGCTGTCGTTGACGATCTTTACGGGGATGACCGCCCTGACCGCCCTGGGACTGGCCTTCTGCCACGTCTGGCAGGGGCCGCTGCTGTGGCCTGCCCTCATCGGGTTCGTGCTGTTCTGGATAGCCCAGTTCGTCGGTCACCATATCGAGGGGAAACGCCCCTCCTTTCTCACCGACCTGCAATTTCTGCTGGTAGGCCCCGCCTGGGTGCTGGCCAGCCTCTATCGTCGTTTGGGCATCCCTTTCTGAGGGAGGCCAACAGGAGAGACCATGAGACATCCTCAGACCCTTGCTCGCACCCTGCCCCTGCTGCTGGGGGCACTGATGACCGGCCCGGTGCTGGCCGACAAGGCAGATCCCGTCGGCGAGGTGAGCACCGCTTTCAAGCTGCTCGGCCCCAACCACAAGATCCTGGTGGAGGCGTTCGACGACCCGAAAATCGCCGGTGTCGCCTGCTATCTGGCGCGCCCCAAGACCGGCGGCGTCAAGGGCGGACTCGGGCTGGCGGAAGATCCCTCCCACGCCTCCCTCTCCTGCCACCAGATCGGCCCCATCACCCTGCCCGCCAGGCTGAAGGCGGGGGAAGAGGTGTTCGATGTCAGCACCTCGCTGGTATTCAAGGAGCAGAAGGTGGTGCGTTTTTACGACGAGAAGCGCAATGCCCTTGTCTATCTGACTTACAGCACCAAGTTGGTGGATGGTTCGTACAAGAGTGCAGTGAGTGCCGTCCCCATCATGCCCTGGGGTTGAAACAGCACCACTTATCCCGTGATGACGGTCACTATTTGTTGTAATTTAACCACATCATTATCTACGGAGAGCGCACCATGAGAGTCGCCGTTTTCAGTACCAAGAGCTACGACAAGGAACATTTCCACCAGGCCAACGCCCAGTACGGTTTCGATCTGGAGTTCTTCGACGTGCGGCTGGAGGCCAAGACGGCCCGTCTCGCCCACGGCTTCCCCGTGGTCTGCCTGTTCGTCAACGATGATGCCGACCGCGAAGTGCTGACCGAGCTGGCGCAGTACGGCACCAGGGTCATCGCCCTGCGCTGCGCCGGTTACAACAACGTGGATCTGGCCGCCGCCAAGGAGCTGGGACTCAAGGTGGTGCGGGTGCCTGCCTACTCCCCCGAGGCCGTTGCCGAACATGCGGTGGGCCTGATGATGACCCTCAACCGCCGCATCCATAAGGCGTATCAGCGCACCCGGGACGCCAACTTCTCCCTGGAGGGGCTGGTCGGCTTCAACATGCATGGCCGCACCGCCGGCATCATAGGCACCGGCAAGATCGGCATCGCCACCTTGCGCATCCTCAAGGGGTTCGGCATGCGCCTGCTGGTGAGCGATCCCTATCCGAACCAGGCGGCCATCGATCTGGGCGCCGAGTACGTGGATCTCGATACCCTGTTCCGTCAGTCCGATGTCATCAGCCTGCACTGCCCCCTGTTCAAGGAGAACTATCACCTGCTGAACAAGGAGGCCTTCGCCAAGATGAAGGACGGGGTGATGATCATCAACACCAGCCGGGGCGGCCTGCTCGACTCCAACGCCGCCATCGAGGCCCTCAAGACCTCCCGCATCGGCGCCCTGGGGCTGGACGTCTACGAGGAGGAGGAAGACCTCTTCTTCGAGGACAAGTCCAACGAGGTGATCACCGACGACGTCTTCCGCCGCCTGTCTGCCTGCCACAACGTGCTGTTCACCGGCCACCAGGCCTTCCTGACCCGGGAGGCACTGCACGCCATCGCCGACACCACCCTCAGCAACATCCAGGCCATCGAGAGCCAGGGCCGCTCTGACAACGAAGTGGAGTGATCCCTGAGGCGTTGTCGCCACGCCATTGATCCCGCCGCCGGGTTGTGAGACCCGGCGGCATCGGGTAGGCTACCAGCCCTTTTTTGTACAGGAGTCTGGCCAGCATGTTCATCGGATTTGATTACGGTACCTCCAACTGTGCCGTCGCCGTGATGGAACAGGGCAGCCCCAGGCTGCTGACCCTCTCCGGTTCTCATTACCTTCCCTCCACCCTGCACGCCCCCCACCGGGACGCCATCGCCGGCCTCCTGGCCGAAGGCCTGGCCCCCGTCCAGCAGAGCGAATACCTCAAGCTGCGCGGTCCCGTGGTGACCCGGGCACAAGCGGTGCGCCGCCAGATGCGCGAAGAGGGGCTCATCGACGAGCTGAGCTTCGGCGGTGCGGCGCTGGCGCGCTATCTGGAAGAGCCGGACGAGGGCTACTACATCAAGTCCCCCAAATCCTTTCTCGGGGCCTATGGCCTCAAGGCTCCCCAGATCGCCCTGTTCGAGGACATCGTCTGCGCCATGATGCTGCACGTGCGCCGGGAGGCGGAGCAGCAGACGGGCAGCACCATCCGCCAGGCGGTGATCGGCCGACCGGTCAACTTCCAGGGACTGGCGGGGGAAGAGAGCAACCGCCAGGCCATCGCCATCCTGAGCGAGGCGGCACGCCTCGCCGGGTTCGAGCGGGTGGAGTTCCTCTATGAGCCGGTGGCCGCCGGCTTCGAGTTCGAAGCGCGCCTCACCGAGGATGCGGTGGTGCTGGTGGTGGACATCGGGGGCGGGACCACCGACTGCTCCGTACTGCGCATGGGCCCGAGCCACCGTGACCAGCTGGATCGCAGCGGCGATCTGCTCGGTCACAGCGGCCAGCGCATCGGGGGCAACGACTTCGACATCCGCCTGACCGTGGAGGGCATGATGCCGCTGCTCGGCATGCACGAGACCCTCAAGACCGGCAAGCCGCTGCCCCATCCCCTGTTCTGGGACGCCGCCGCCATCAATGACGTCAGTGCCCAGAGCCGTTTCTACAGCCTGGATACCGCCCGCCAGTTGCAGGATCTCCAGCTCGACAGCCAGCCAGGCAGCAAGCTCCCGCGCCTCGCCAGCCTGCGGGCCCACAAGCTGAGCCATCAACTGGTGTGGCGCGCCGAGCAGGGCAAAATCGCCCTCTCCGACCACGAGCACAATCACCAGACCCTGAACGAGCTGGAAAAAGGGCTGGAGGCGGCACTCACCCGCCCCCAGCTGGCCAGTGCTTCCGCCCCCTTGCTGGAGAAGATTGGCGAGCTGATGGACGAGGCTATCCTGGCGGCAGGCGTGCAGCCTGACCGGGTCTTCGTCACCGGCGGCAGTGCCCGCTCCCCCCTCATCAAGGCCTTCATCCAGCAGAAACTGCCCAAGGTACCGCTGGAGGGGGGTGATGACTTCGGTTCGGTGGCCTCGGGCCTCGCCCGCTATGCCGAGCGCCTGTTTGCGGACTGAGACGGCCAGGGGAGCCATGGGCAACCGGTAGACAGGTTCGCTCGGGGCGGGTGTTGCCATTTGCCGACACCCCCTCTTCCCCCGGGGCGACAGAAGCGGTCGGGCTCCTCCCCCCTCGCCCTGCCGCCTGGGCCCGGGGACGGGTATGCTTGTCATACCCACCACCGGAGCCCCTTCAATGCCCAGATACCTGCTACTGTTGCTCGCCCTGCTTCTGCTCAGCGCCTGCAGCAGTGCTCCCCGCTTTGCCTCGCAAGACCTGCAACACCATCACTGGGTGCTCGATCGGCTGGATGGCCAGGCCATCGCCAGCCGCCGCAGCAATCCCCCCGACATCGAGATCGGTGAGCACTTCACCGTCAACGGCATCGCCGGTTGCAACCGCTACTTCGGCCAGGGTCACCTCAAGGGGAACAAGCTCTGGGTCACCAGCCTCGGCAGCACCGCCATGGCCTGTCCCCCCGAACTCGATCTGATAGAGCAGGCCGTGCTCGCCACCCTGACGGAGGGGGCCACACTGAGCGGTTCCACCCAGACCCTGATCCTCCAGGGAAAACGGCACCGTTTGGAATACAGACTGCAAGACTGGGTGTACTAGGGCTCACAAAACCGCTCGCCAGCAGGAACAACTGGCCAGGCTGTGGCACAATATGAGGCATTGTTAGCAATGGAGGCTGCCTCAGCCATGTCGATGGATCGCCTGTTTGGCAAGATCAAGCAACTGCCCACAATTCCGAAACTGCTGCACGAGCTGATGCAGAGTTTCAACGACGAGAATGCCCGCATCGACGAGATCGCGGCCAAGATCGCCATGGACCAGGTGATCAGCGTCAAGGTACTGCGGATGGCCAACTCCGCTGCCCTGCGCCGTGGCAATGAAATCACCTCCATCGAACAGGCGGTGATCCGCCTCGGTTTCAACCGCCTGCGCTCCGTGGTGGTCGCCTCCGGCATCATCAGCAGCTTCAAGGCCCCTCCCGGCTTTGACAAGCTCCACTTCTGGACCCAGACCTTCCAGGTCGCCACCATTGCCCGCACCCTGGCACAGCAGACCACCTCGGTGGATCCCGAGACCGCCTTCACCTGCGCCCTCATTCACAACATTGGCGAGCTGCTGATCCAGAGCACCCTGCCGGAAGAGGCGGGGCTCATCAATCTGGCCATCGAGAAAGGCAGCAGCCGGGTCGATGCCCAGCGGGAGATGCTGGGTTACGACTATGCCCAGCTCGGCGCAGAGCTGGCGCGGCGCTGGAACCTGTCGCCCGCCTTCGTGGATGCCATCGCCCAGCAGCTCGACCCCCTCTCCCACGATCCGGTCAGCAAGGAGGCCGTGCTCATCCGGCTCGCCGTCTTCGTCTCCTTCGCCTGGCAGGCCGGCGTACCGGCCCAGGCCATCATCGCCCGTTTCCCCAGAACCCTGGCTGACCAGCTGGGGCTGGATCCCGCCAGCCTGGCGGATCAGCTGGAGCAGCTCCACGAACAGGGCAACGCCCTGGCCGATTTGCTGACCCAGTAGATGCACAACGGCCGATCAGCAGGAGCCGGATCCCCGTCTCATTCTGGCGGATCAGCTCGAACAGCTGCACGAACAGGGCAACGCCCTGGCCGATTTGCTGACCCAATAGCGTCACGGCAGACCGCCCAGCCAAGCCGGAAGCACCGTCTCATTCTGGCCGGTCGTCACATACACACGCCCATGGACGGGATAAGATGGCCTGCGCCCATCCCCCATTCCTGAGCCTCTCTGACACAGTAGATACCATGACCCATCCCTTCCTGTTTCACCCCCAGGCGGCACCCTGGTTCAAAGAGAGTGCCGACACCCTGCAGCTCACCCTGTTCAGCGAGCTGGACGCCCCCATCCGCGAGGTGTGGCTGCGCCACGAGCCGGACAACGAGGAGTATCTGGTCGCCATGACGCCGGTCGCCACCCGGGACAGGCTTCAGGTCTGGCAGGTCGAACTGCCGCTGGCCAGGGGGCAGGAGATCCACCTCTACTGCTTCAAGTGCCTCACCGACGAGGAGCAGTGGTGGCTGCACGGGGCAGGCGTCAGCGCCGCCATGCCGCCGCGGGAGCAGCATTTCCGCTTCAACAGCCATCACCAGCCCCCGGCCTGGGTGCAGGATCAGGTGTTCTACCAGATCTTCCCCGACCGCTTCTGCAACGGCGACCCGTCCCTCAGCGTCAAGCATCACGAGTACGAGTACAGGGGCAAGGCGGTCATCAGCAAGGCCTGGGGCGAGCCGGTCAGCCGCCACGAAGAGGGGCACGGCGCCTGTGAATTCTACGGCGGGGATCTGGCGGGCATCGACGCCAAGCTGCATTACCTGCAATCCCTGGGGGTGACGGCGCTCTACCTCAACCCCATCTTCGATTCGCCGAGCAACCACAAGTACGACACCCAGGACTACTTCAAGGTGGATGCGCACCTCGGTACCAATGCCCAGTTTGCCGAGCTGACCCGCAACCTGCACCAGCGCGGCATGAGGATCATCCTGGATGCGGTGGTCAACCACACCTCCACCGAGCACCCCTGGTTCTGCCCGCCGCTGGGCGCCCAGAGCAACCCGGACTCCCCCTGGCGCAGCTTCTACACCTTCGATCAGGAAGGGGATTATGTTAGCTGGAAAGGGATCCGCAGCCTTCCCAAGCTGGATTTCTCAAGTGAACAGGTGCAGGACGCCGTTTATCGGGCAGACAACGCCATTCTGCGCTACTGGATGCGCGCCCCCTACCAGATCGATGGCTGGCGCTTTGACGTCATCCACATGCTGGGGGAGCGGGGCACTGCCGAGGGCAATCGCGGCCATGTGCGCGCCATTCGCGGTGCGGTGAAGCAGGAGAATCCGGACGCCTACGTGCTGGGCGAGCACTTCTTCGAAGCGAGCCAGTGGCTGCAGGGGGATCAGGAGGACGGCGCCATGAACTACTACGGCTTCGCCCACCCCATCCGCGCCTTCCTGGCGGGGCAGGACATCGCCTATCATCCCATCAAGATCAGCGCCACCGAGCTGGATCACTGGCTCAAGCTGGCGCGGGCCCATATTCCGTTCAAGAACCAGCTGGCCCAGTTCAACCTGCTGGACAGCCACGACACCGCCCGCTTCCTGCACCTGCTGGGGGAAGACAAGCAGCGGATGCGACTCGCCGCCACCCTGCTCATCACCTACATCGGCGTGCCCTCCATCTACTACGGCGACGAGGTGGGGCTCTCCGGCGGCAACGACCCGGACTGCCGCCGCTGCTTCCCCTGGGATACCACCGACTGGGATCACGTGCTGCACGACCACTATCGCCGCCTGATCCAGCTGCGCCGCCAGCGCCCGGCCCTGCGTCGGGGAGACATCCAGACCCTCTACGCCGGCCCTCACAGCTATGTGTTCGCCCGTACCCTGCAAAGCGATCAGGTGGTGGTCGCCTGCAACCGCCACCCCACGGAGCCGCGCACCATCAGCCTGCCCCTGTGGCAGACCGCCAGCCCCGCCAGCCGCTTCACCGACGCCTTCAACGGCGACAAGTGCGAGGTGGTGCTGGGGGAGGTGCAGCTCACCATCCCGGCCAACTCGGCCAGGGTACTGCTGTCGAGCTAGGGATCGCGGCAATAGAAAACCGGCGCTCGGGGCGCCGGTTTTTTTATGCCTGCACCCACCGAAGTGGCGGATGCTGCCTCATCTCTGTTTTTCGATCCGATACCTCTACATCGCCATGTGTGATGCGACGAATACATCAAACATCATCTCTTCATCAGTAGTTGATGCTGACATAGGGGACTTCGGTCACATCCCACGCCTGCTTGAGGTAGACGGTGAGCACGAAGAAGAAGTTGGCCAGCAGATTGGCGAAGCGATAGAGGATGGGATCGAAGCGCACGCCGCTCTCTTCCAGGCGTACCAGCAGACGCACCACCTTCTTGCTGCCACAGCGGCACAGGTGCAGGGTGGGAATGGGCTGGGGCCCCTGGGGCAGCACGAAGCCGGTCACCCGGCCGCGACTCGCCTCGTTGTAGTGATCGTACCGTCCCTTCAGCCAGTCCAGATCCTCTTCGAAGATGCCGAGCCGTCCCCGCACCGAGCCGTTGAGGTTGTAGATGAGCCGCTGCAGGGTCGCCAGATCCGCCATCACGGGCCGGGTATCCTCATCCGGCATCAGATGAGAGAGCACGGCCCCCACCTGGCAGCAGAGCTCGTCGGTGGCGATCTCGTAGTCGCACTGGAACTGGGTTTCGAAGATGAAGGGGTAGCAGAGCTCGCGCTTGTCTCTTGGCTTCTTGGGGTTCATGGCATCGCCGGGCTGGGGAAAAGGGCAGTGTGCCAGCCCGGGGACGGGCTGGCAAACACCCCGCCCCCGCCGGCATCACGGGGGCGTCGCCAGACTAGCCGGTCGCCATCTGCTGGCCAAGCAGCCGCATGGCCTCCAGCATCCGCTGGTTGAAGCCCATGAAGCCTGCCCCCTGGGTCGCCCCGTCCTGACCCCGCGCCGCCAGCACGGTGGGTGTCAGCGCCTCCTGCTGGGAAGGGGGCAGCAGGGCGTCGGCCTGCTGCTGCAACCGGCTGAGCCTCGGCAGGTAGTCCGCCAGGGGCTTGAGGCTCTCCTGCAGGGAACTGGCCCCCTGGTAGGTCTGACTCAACTTGGCCGATTGCTTGAGCTTGAGGGAGTAGGAGACCAGCTGGCTGTCATCCAGTTGCAGCCCGCTCAGCCCGTCCGCCAGGGTCTTGCCGTCGCCCCCCTTGAAGAACTGCCCGGCCAGCTCGTCCAGCCCCTTGACCAGGGTGCCGATGGCATCCATCTCGGCACTGTCGAGATCCCCCTCCAGGGAGAAGTCGAAGCTCTGGCTCGACTTGAGGCTGAACTGGCTGCCCCCCCCGTCGCTCTGGGACTTGAACTGCCAGCTGTCGCTGAAGCGCAGCATCACCTTGTCCCCGTCCCGGGTCTCGATCTCGAGGAGGGCCTGCTGGCGGCTGGCCATCCTGGCATCCCCCAGATCCGTGGTCGACACCTTGCCGAAGAACTCCTTCTCGAACTCGTCGAGCCCCTTCTGGATCAGCTTGTAGCTCTGATCCATGCCGGTCTTGATGTCCTCGTTGTCCGCCCAGTCACCGAGCAGCTTCCTGGCGTCACCGAAGCCCTTGTCCACCCCCTTGCGGGCCTGCTCCATCATCTTGGTCAGGTCGTCGTCGGACTTGCCGTCGGCACGGGCCGCGCCTATCCGCCCGGTGACGAACTGCAACACGTTGTCCGCCACCGACTGGAAATCGAACAGGGTCTCCGGGGTGATCTCCTGGGGTTCCTGCACCTTGGGTGCCTTGTAGCCCTGGCCGTTGATCTCCAGCGCAAATTGCAGCGCCTGCTGGATCAGCACCTGGGCCCATTTCGGGGGCTTGTTCAGGGAGACCTCATCCCCCTTGTCCGCCGTTTTCGACTCCGTCTGTTGAGGCGATTTGGGAGCAATGCCCACTCCCTTGGGTTGGGCTGCGCCCATGCCATCAATTTGCATCATTACTCTCCCGCCTATAGTGGTGGATCGGTTATCGGCCCGACTGGCCACTTCTTGACCACAAAAAACTTGGACAATCCGCAACGGCCTTTTAAAATCCCCACCCTTTGGTTGGCTGCGGCCTTCCCCCGGTCTTTCCCCGGCTCAGCCCGGTGCATGCGAGGTATCCATGACTCAATCCCAGCCCTCTTCCGCCGACGCCCAGGGCAGACGGACTCCTGCCGACTACCAGGCCCAGCTCGACGAGAAGCGCGATCGCCTCACCCAGCTGTTCGCCCCCTTCAATCCGCCCGCGCTGGAGTTGCACGCCTCCCCCGCCGAACACTACCGGATGCGCGCCGAGTTCCGCATCTGGCATGAGGGGGATGACCTCTTCCACTGCATGTATGCACCGGCCACCAAGGAGATCATCCGGGTCGACAGCTTCCCCACCGCCAGCCTGCTCATCAACCGGCTGATGCCTGTGCTGCTGGCCGGGCTGCGCCCGCACCCCGTGCTGCGCAAGAAGCTGTTCCAGATCGACTACCTCTCCACCCAGTCCGGCCAGATCTGCGTCAGCCTGCTCTACCACCGCAAGCTGGAAGCCGAGTGGCAGCAGGCCGCCGAGGCGCTGCAGGCCGACCTGCGGGCCAAGGGGTTCGAGCTGCAACTGATTGGCCGCGCCCACAAGCAGAAGATCTGTCTCGGGGATGACTTCGTCATCGAACGGTTGAATGTGCAGGGGCGCGAGCTGGTCTACAAACAGGTGGAAAACAGCTTCACCCAGCCCAACGCCGCCATCAATGAACAGATGCTGGGCTGGGCCCTGGACGTGACCAAAGAGAGCGAGGGGGACCTGCTGGAGCTCTACTGCGGTAACGGCAACTTCTCCATCGCCCTGGCGCAGAACTTTCGCAAGGTGCTGGCCACCGAGATTGCCAAGCCGAGCGTGGACTCCGCCCAGTTCAACATCGCCGCCAACGGTGTCGACAACCTGATCATCCTGCGCATGTCGGCGGAGGAGTTCACCATGGCGATGCGCGGCGAGCGGGAGTTCAACCGCCTCAAGGGGGTCGATCTCGGCGCCTACCAGTGCAACACCATCTTCGTCGACCCGCCCCGGGCCGGTCTGGACGACGCCACCGTCAAGCTGGTGCAGGATTACGACAACATCCTCTACATCTCCTGCAACCCCGAGACCCTGCAGGCCAACATGGCCGTGCTCGGTGAAACCCACGAGATCGCCCGCTTCGCCCTGTTCGACCAGTTCCCCTGGACCCACCACATGGAAGCCGGGGTGTACCTGAAGCGCAAGGGCGGCTGATCCGGGCGGTTCCCCGGCTGCTCCATGGCAGCCGGGGCAGCTATGGCCACTGAAGGGCACGGATCCTGCCTCATCGGACCGACCCGCCACGGGACAAGTGGGGCGGCCCGATGCCAACCGCTTCATCCTGCCCCCCCATCCCCCCGGGAGAAGGGGCAAAAACCCCCGCATTGATTAGTTATCCCGGTGCAGAGCGCGGACGCAGCCGTTATGCTGGCGACACGCCCACTCACGCCATGACCGGGGAACCACGCCACCATGCCACGCGTTCTGTTTGTTGAAGACGATCCCGAGATAGGCCAGCTCATCAGCAGCTGGCTCGGTCGCCACGACATCGAGGTGTTGCTGGAGACCCGGGGTGACCGGGCACTCGACAGGGCCCTGGCCGAGCAGCCGGATCTGGTGCTGCTCGACATCATGCTGCCGGGGCAGGATGGCCTCTCCCTGTGCCGGGATCTGCGCCCGCGCTTTGCCGGCCCCATCGTCATGCTCACTTCGCTCGACAGCGACATGAACCAGATCCTGAGCCTGGAGCTGGGGGCCAACGACTACATCCTCAAGACCACGCCCCCCCCGGTGCTGCTGGCCCGGCTGCGAGTCCAGTTTCGCCAGCAGGGGCAGAGCCAGCAGGCCGTGGTCCCCGCCGCCCCGCCCCAGCGCCTGCAGTTCGGCCGCCTCCAGATAGACGGCCCGGGTCGGGACGTGCGCCTCGATGGGGAGAGCATCCCCCTCTCCACCGCCGATTTCGACCTCCTGTGGGAGCTGGCCTGCCACGCCGGCCAGATCCTGGGGCGGGAGGCGCTGTTTCGCAGCCTGCGGGGGCGCGACTACGACGGCCAGGATCGCAGCATGGACGTGGCCATCTCCCGTCTGCGCCGCCGGCTCGGGGATGACAGCAACAACCCGACCCGCATCAAGACGGTGCGCCAAAAGGGTTATCTACTCGTACCCCAGGCTTGGGAATGAGCTGGTGTCTCACACGCCTGCACACCAGAAGCCAGGGAATGACAGCAACAACTCGATCTGGATCAAGACGGTGCGCCAGAAAGGTTACCTGCTGGTGCCCCAGGCCTGGGAATAAGCCCCGCCGAATGACCTTGATGCACTCAGCCTTCTCCCCTTGCGGGAGAAGGGTTGGGGATGAGGGGCAACAAGGCAATGTCCAGACGCAATCCAGGCAAGAGGAGAGCCCCGATGCGACGCCTGTTTATCCAGTTCTATCTGCTGTTGATAGGCTGCTTCACCCTCGCCATTCTGCTCATCGGGCTGGTCTATCAGGTCAGTGCAGAGCGGGCGGGGGACCGTTATCTGGAGCGGATGATGCAAGGCTCCCTCGGCCTGCTCACTGGCGAGCTGGCCCGGCTGCCGCCGGAACACTGGGCCACCCGCATCGGCGAGCAGAGCCGCCAGCTCAATCTGCCGCTGCAGATCGGCGTCCTCGCCAACCAGCCCCTGGCCAGCGAGGATCAGGCCTTCCTCGAGGCGGGCAACATCGTCATCGTCGAGGAGGATGACACCTTCCTGCAGCGCATCCCGAACACCGACAAGGTGCTGATCGTCGGCCCCGTCCCCTACCTCTCCTACCTGCATGAGCTGCACTGGGTGGACGTGGGGCTGCTGCTGCTCATCGGCCTTTCCCTCGGCCTGCCCATCCTGCTCTGGCTGCGCCCCCACTGGCGCGGCCTGCAACAGCTCGAACAGACCGCCCGCCGGGTCGGCGACGGGGATCTCTCCTGTCGCACCGGTTTGCCGCCCGGCAGCAGCCTGGGCCGGGTCGGCCGCACCTTCGACCAGATGGCGGAGCAGTTGCAGGCCATGCTGGCCAGTCGCAAGCAGTTGACCGACGCCATCGCCCACGAGCTGCGCTCCCCCCTGGTGCGGCTGCGCTATCGCCTCGCCATGCTGGCCGAGCCTCCCTCACCCGAAGAGCAGCAGGGACTGGAGCGGGACCTCGGCGCCCTCGATGCCCTCATCGAGGAGATGCTCACCTATGCCAGGCTCGATCGCCCCGAACTGCCGCTGCAATGCAGCGATCTGGAGCTCGGCAGCTGGGCCGGCAGCCGCCTGGCCGACTGGCAGGCCCTGCGACCGGACAAGCGGCTCGACTTCGTGCGCCCGGCCATGGCTCTGCCCTGGCGCGGCGACACCCGATTGCTGGACCGGGCGCTGGAGAACCTCATCGGCAACGCCCTGCGCCATGCCACCAGCCAGGCAAGCCTCTGCATAGCGCGACAGGGGGACGACTATCTGCTGGAGGTGGCCGACGATGGCCCCGGCATCGATCCCGCGCTGGCCCCGCAAATCTTCGAGCCCTTCGTGCGCCTGGATCAGAGCCGGGATAGACGCACCGGCGGCGCCGGGCTGGGGCTGGCCATCGTGCGCAGCATCGCCCACCACCACGGCGGCGAGGTGCAACTGCTGCCAAGCCGCAGCGGTGCCCGTTTCTGCCTGACCCTGCCCGTACATTTGGATACAAACCGTCACCAGTCGCTCACTGAACCGCAGGTCGAACAGCCCTAGGATGAAGTCATGGAGAAACGCTCCATGTCATCAAACCGAACGAGGAACTGGAATATGAACAAGCTGATCCCCCTGACTCTGGCCGCTGTCTTCGCCCTGACCTCCGGCTTCACCATGGCCGCCACCCCGACCAAGGCCGCCGCTCCCCACGCCACCCAGACCAAGGTCGTGAAAAAGCATCACAAGGCTGCCCACGCCAAGGCGCCGGCCGTCAAGGTTGCCCCCAAGACCAAGTAAGCTGCCCGCTGCCGCCATGAAAAAGGGGCCCCCGACAGGGGGCCCCTTCTGTTTTTGCGCGCTTGCCGTGACTCAACCCAGCATGTAATCCCCTGGCAGTTCGATGCGGGCCACCCCGGAGGCAACAGCCGCCAGTGCCACGGCACGGGCAACCCGCGGCAGCAGGCGGGCGTCCATGGGCTTGGGAATGACGTAGTCCTTGCCGAAGGCGAGTTCACTCACGCCAGCGGCGGTCAGCACCTCGGCGGGTACCGGCTCCTTGGCCAGAGCCCGGATCGCCTCCACTGCCGCAATCTTCATGGCATCGTTGATGCGGCTGGCACGGGCGTCGAGGGCGCCGCGGAAGATGAAGGGGAAGCAGAGCACGTTGTTGATCTGGTTCGGGTAGTCCGAGCGGCCGGTACCCATGATGAGATCCCCGCGCACTCCGTGAGCCAGGGCAGGCTTGATCTCGGGGTCCGGGTTGGAGCAGGCGAAGATCACCGGGTTGGGGGCCATCAGGGCCACCGCCTCGGCGGGCAGTACGTCCGGGCCGGAGACGCCGACGAAGACGTCAGCCCCCTCGATCACCTCCATCAGGGTGCTCAGGGGGGTGTCGTTGGCGAAACGCTGCTTGTACTGGTTCAGATCGGTGCGGCCGCTGTGGATCACACCCTGGCGGTCCAGCATGAAGATGTTGTGCGGCGCAGCCCCGCACTTGATCAGCAGATCCATGCAGGCGGTGGCGGCGGCACCGGCGCCCATGCAGACGATGCGGCTGGTGCCAATCTCCTTGCCCTGTACTTCCAGCGCGTTGAGCAGCCCGGCTGCGGTGACGATGGCGGTACCGTGCTGGTCATCGTGGAACACCGGGATGTCGCAGCGGGCGATCAGCGCCTCTTCAATCTCGAAGCACTCGGGGGCCTTGATGTCTTCCAGGTTGATGCCGCCGAAGGTGTCGGCGATGGCGGCCACCGTATCGATGAACTGGGTGCTGGTCTCGTGCTTCACCTCGATGTCGATGGCGTCGATGCCGGCAAAGCGCTTGAACAGCAGGGCCTTGCCCTCCATCACCGGCTTGGAGGCCAGCGGGCCCAGATTGCCCAGCCCCAGAATGGCGGTGCCGTTGGAGATGACGGCCACCAGGTTGCCCTTGCCGGTGTAGCGGTAGGCATCGGCCGGATTGGCGGCGATCTCGCGTACCGGTTCGGCAACGCCCGGGCTGTAGGCCAGCGCCAGATCGCGAGCGGTCTCGGCGGGCTTGGTGAGGGCGATGGCGATTTTGCCCGGAACGGGTTGGGCGTGGTAGTCGAGTGCCTGTTGGCGGAGATCGTGCTGCTGATCGGACATGGGGGACCCCGATACGGAAATGAATGAGTGATGCGTTGGCTCGCCAGCGGGCGAGGGCTGAGGATCATAAAGAAATCCCCCGCCCTTTCACAGCATAAAATATCGCTGGATAGCAATGACACGCTAGTCAGTAGCATGTCATGCCACCCCAAATTACCCAATTAGTTATAGATTCGATTTCAATCCATGACTGGAATGCCGGCTTTTGCCTCTGCCTGCCGGGCGATGGCCTCCGTCATCCCCTGGAAGATGAAGAGGTGAAACGGCAGCATGGCAAGCCAGTAGGTCAGCCCCCAGGCCCCCTGCGGATGCCAGTGGGCCGTCACCCGCAGCCGGGTCAGGCCGGACTCCAAGGGCTGGATGTTGAACTCCAGCCGACCGACGCCGGGGGCCTTCATGTTGAACAGCAGATCCAGCCTGCGTCCTTCATCCACCCCGAGGATCTGCCAGGAGTCCAGCATGTCCCCCTTCACGAAGCGATCCGGGTTGGTACGTCCCCGGGTCCGGGCCGGGCCGCCGATCAGATGATCCATCCATTCGCGCACCACCCACAGCTCGTTCATGTAGAAGTAGCGCTGCTCACCCCCCAGTTGTTGCAGCACCTGCCACACCACCTCGGGGGCGGCGAGGCAATCCGCCTCCCCGCTGGCGGTGCGGTCGTAGAAGCCATATTCAGGATGGCGCCAGCGCAGACCAAGGGGCGTCTCCTCCCCGTGCTGCTCGGCACCGAGCCTCTGCTCCAGCGCCAGGCTCTCCGCCAGCGCCTCATCGAAGCTGAGCAGATGCTGGGGCAGCAGGGCGCGCAAGGGGCCGTCATCCGCCGGGATGTCGTGCTTGAGCCCCCCCACCAGCGCCTTGGCGATGGGTTGGGGAACCGAGGTGGCGAACTGCAGCCACCAGGCGGAGAGCCGGGGGCTCAAAAAGGGGATCGGAATGATGGGGCAGCGTTTGCCGATATGGGTGGCGAACTTCTGGAGCTGCTGCTGGTAGCTGAGCAGCTCGGGGCCCGCCGCATTGAAAATCTGGCCATCCACCCCGTCGGCTTCCACCAGCCCGCCCAGATAGTGCAAGAGGTTGGAGAGGGCGATGGGGGGCGTGCGGGAACGCACCCACTTGGGCGTCACCATCATGGGCAGGTTGTACACCAGATCCCGCATCACCTCGAACGCCGCCGAGCCGGGGCCTATGATGATGCCGGCACGCAGCTCTACCGTGGGCACCCCTGCGCTGCGAAACAGCTCGCCACAGTAGCGCCGGGAGTTGAGGTGGCGACTGTTGCAGGGCTCGGGCTGGATGGCCCCGAGATAGACGATGCGGCGCACCCCGGCGGCACGGGCGGCGGCGGCGAAGTTCTTCACTCCCTGCTGCTCCAGCCGGTGAAAACCGGCCCCCGCCCCCATGGCGTGTACCAGATATAAGACGGTGTCGACCCCCGCCAGCGCAGGGGGCAGGGTGGCAGGCTTGAGGCTGTCGGCGAGGCGAAACGCCACCCCCTCCGGCAGACGGCAGGGACGACGGGCCCCGGCGATGACCCTGTACCCCAGACCCTGCAGATGAGGCACCAGGTAGGATCCTATGTACCCGGCAGCTCCCATCACCAGACATGTGCGCATCGGCTCTTCTCCCTTGGTTGAGCCAACACCATAGGGCAAAGCGGTGAATTACAGAATGGCGGCCAATAAAAAAGGCACCCGATGGGCGCCTTTTTCAGAATTCTTCAGAAGCAAGATTACTTCTTGGAGGTCAAGCCACCGAAACGCTTGTTGAACTTGTCTACGCGGCCGCCGCTAGAAACTTCTTTCTGCTTGCCGGTGTAGAACGGGTGGCACTCGGAGCACACGTCCAGGTTCAGATCTTTACCGATGGTAGAGAAGGTGTTGATGACGTTACCGCAAGAGCACTTGGCGGTGATGGCTACGTAGTCAGGATGGATACCAGCTTTCATGGACAACCTCAATTATCAGGCCGTGTCGCCATCCGATCTCTTGTCGGACACCACACGATTGTTGAACACAGTTTCAAAGGCTGCGAATAATATAGGAAACGCCTGAGATCAGGCAAGTGGCTTCGCAGAAAAAATAGGCAACCCCTGGTGAATTCTTCCCAAACGCTGGATCTGGTTCGTGTGGCTGTGCCGGTGCCGTTACGCCGTCATTTCGACTATCTCTCTCCCCTGCCCTTGCCTGCCCCCGGTTGCCGGGTCGAGATCCCGTTCGGCCCGCAGACCCTGGTCGGTCTGGTGGTGGATCACCCGACCGAGAGCCAGGTCCCCCGCAACAAATTAAAGCCCTTGAAGAGGGTGCTCGACAGCGCCCCCGTGCTGGGGCCCGACATTCTGGCGCTGATGGCCTGGAGCGCCGGTTACTACCAGCACCCGCTGGGGGAGGTACTGCCCCACGCCCTGCCTGTGCTGGTGCGCAAGGGGGAGCCCGCCGCCTATCGGGAGCTGGAGTTCTGGTTTGCTACCGAGGCCGGCATGGCCATCGACCTCAACGAGCTCAAGCGGGCGGCCAAGCAGCAGCAGGCCCTCGCCCTGCTGCGCAAGGGGCCGCAGACCCCCTCCGCCCTCAAACAGGAGGAGATCCAGAGCGCAGCCCTCACCGCGCTGGAGAAGAAGGGACTGCTGGAGAAGCGCTCGCTGGAGCCGAGCCATGATGGCGACTGGGCCACCCGCTTCGAGCCGGGTGAGGGGCTGCGCCTCAACGGCGAGCAGGCGCTGGCGGTGGCCGCCGTCACCAGCCAGAGCAACAAGTTCGGTGCCTTCCTGCTGGACGGCATCACGGGCTCCGGCAAGACCGAGGTTTACCTCAGCATCCTCGAGCCCCTGCTCAAGGCGGGCAAGCAGGCGCTGGTGATGGTGCCGGAAATCGGCCTCACCCCCCAGACCATCAACCGCTTCCGCCGCCGCTTCAACGTGCCCGTGGTGGCGATGAACTCCGCCATGAACGACAGGGAGCGGCTCGATGCCTGGCTGGCCTGCCGCGACGGCGGTGCCGCCATTCTGATCGGCACCCGATCTGCGGTGTTCACGCCGTTCAAGGACCTCGGCATCATCATCATCGACGAGGAGCACGACGGCTCCTTCAAGCAACAGGACGGCTTTCGCTACCACGCGCGGGATCTGGCGGTGATGCGGGCCCATCGCGCCGGCATTCCCATCCTGCTTGGATCTGCCACCCCGTCGCTGGAGACGCTGCACAACGCCCGCAGCGGCAAGTATCACCACCTCACTCTCACTCGCCGCGCCGGCAACGCCCAGACCGCTCGCCAGGTGATCCTGGACATCAAGAACGTGCGGCTGCAGGCGGGGCTCTCCCCCCAGCTGGAGCAGCTGATGGCCGAGCATCTGGCGGCGGGCAACCAGGTGATGCTGTTTCTCAACCGCCGCGGCTATGCGCCGGCACTCATCTGCCACCAGTGCGGCTGGAGTGCCGCCTGCGAGCGCTGCGACGCCTGGTACACCTGGCACCAGGCCGGGCGGCGGCTGCACTGCCATCACTGCGACAGCGTGCGCCCGCTGCCCCACCACTGTCCCGAGTGTGGCAGCAGCGAGCTCATCGGCTCCGGGGTCGGCACCGAACAGCTGGAGCAACTGCTCGGCACCGTGTTCCCGCAATATCCGGTGGTGCGCATCGACCGGGACAACACCCGCCGCAAGGGGGAGCTGGAGACGCACCTCGGCGACATCAAGGCGGGCAAGTACAAGATCCTGATCGGCACCCAGATGCTGGCCAAGGGCCACCACTTCCCGGATGTGACCCTGGTAGGGCTGCTGGATGTGGATGGCGCCCTGTTCAGCGCCGATTTTCGCGCCGCCGAGAAGCTGGCCCAGCTCTACACCCAGGTGGCGGGCCGGGCTGGTCGCGCCAGCAAACCGGGGCTGGTGGTGCTGCAGAGCCACCATCCCGAACACGCCCTGCTGCAGGATCTGACCCAGAACGGCTATGGCCACTTCGCCGACACGGCGCTGAAAGAGCGCCGCCTGCTGGGGCTGCCACCGTTCAGCCATCAGGGACTGTTCCGGGCCGAGGCCAACGGCCGCGACGAGGTACAGCTGTTCCTCAGTCGCCTCGCCGATACCCTGCGCAGCGCCCGCTATCCCCAGGTGCAGGTGCTGGGGCCCATCAGCGGCTTCATGGAGCGCAAGGCGGGCAAGTTTCGCATGCAGCTACTGGTGCAGGGGCCCAGCCGGGCACCGCTGGCCCAGTTGCTCGACTGGGCGGTGAAGGAGCTGGAGGGGTGGCCCGAGACCAAGCGGGTGCGCTGGAGTCTGGATATCGACCCCACGGAACTGAGCTAGCGCGGCTCTGCCAGCACGGCCTCCGCCAACACCCTGGCCTGTTCCAGAGCCAGAGGCTGCTGATAGCTGTGGGCCATCACTACGGCCCCTTCCAGCAGCAGGCATAATCCGGTGGCCTGCACCTCGGTGCATTCGAGGGCCTCCCTGACCCAGTTCAGCAACGCCCGCTTGTGGGCCACCACCAGCTTGCGCACCGGGTGGCGAGGATCGGAGAACTCGGCGCTCGCGTTGATGAAGTTGCAGCCGTAGAAATCGCTGCGGCCAAACCAGTCGGCAAAACCCTCGAACAGAGCCTGCAATCTGGCCTCCCGGCCCGATACCCCCGCCATCCTGGCGTCCAGCAGGGCAAAAAACTCCGCATCCCGCGCCATCAAGACGGCTTCGATCAAGGCATCCTTGGTGGGGAAGTGGCGATAGAGGGTGCGTTTGGTACTGCCCGCCTCGGCCCAGATGCGATCGATGCCGGTGGCGTGAAAGCCGTGACGATTGAACAGCCGATAGGCTGTCGTCATCAGCTGTTGCCGTTTTTCGCTCATGGTGACTTTCCTCTTGAAGTACACCGATCTGTCTACCTAATGTCGCAGGCTGGATCAAGTGATCCGGCACAGACAAGGAGACAGGAGATGGAAACAAGACGATGGCGAAGTGCCTGGCTGGCAGGGCTCGGTGCCTGCCTGGCCATAATGTTGCTCGGCTGGCTGGACATGAGCTGGCAGTCGACCCTGTTGATGGCACCGTTCGGGGCAAGCTGTGTGCTGCTCTTTTCCCTGCCGGACAGTCCGCTGGCCCGTCCGCAGAACGTGCTGGGAGGCCATCTGCTATCGGCCACCGTGGGGTTGGTGGTGCAATTGCTCCCGCTACCGATGGAGCTCAAGCTGGCGCTGGGTGTGGGCCTGTCCATTGCACTCATGCAGGGACTGGGGCTGATCCACCCCCCTGCCGGAGCCAATCCACTGTTGATCCTGCTCACCACCCAGTCCTGGCCTTTCCTCTGGCAAACAGTGCTGCCCGGCGCCTTGCTGCTGATCATGGTGAGTCATTGCGCCAAGCGGCTGCAAACGTCACGGCTCACACCCACATAAACAACGAGGGGACCAAGGCCCCCTCGTTGTTTAATAGCAAGGCAAAGATGGCTTATTCGGCGACCTGGGAGACCCCGGTCAGGCGTACCTCGACCCGGCGATCCGGGGCCAGACAGGCGATCATCTGCGCCTTGGCGCCATCAGGGCAGCTGCCCCCGGTCACGGGCGAAGACTCTCCCCGCCCTTCGGCACGCACCTTGTCGGCAAACAATCCCTTGGCGATGAGATAATCCGCCACCGTGCGGGCACGCTGTTCGGAGAGGGACTGGTTGTAGGCCTCCGAGCCGATGCGGTCGGTATGACCGATCACCGTCGCCACCCCGTCTTTCGGATTGGCCGCCAGGATCTGGGCAAACAGGTTGTCGAGGGCCTGGCTGGCGGCTGGCTTCAAGGTCGCCTTGTTGAACTCGAACAGCACATCGGAATCCAGGCTGAACTGTTTCTCCACCAGCACGGGGGCCGGGGCGGGCGCAGGTTCGGGCGCAGGCGTTGGTGCCACCGGCTCTTCGCCGATCTGGCCGAAGCGATAGAGCATGCCGACCGACAGCAGGCCGTTGTCCATCTCGATGCCTGACTCGTCGAGGGAAGTCTTGCCAAGGGGGGTGGTGTACTGGTATTCGAGGCGGGCGGCCCAATCCTTGTCGATGGCGTATTCGACCCCCAGCGCCCCGACAAAGGCGGCACCATGATATTTGTTGCCCTCATGGGATTCGGAGAGGCTGCTGGTGCCATCGCTGGCCCTGACGTTGAGTGAGCTCTCGGTCCAGGCATAGGCCCCCCCGAGACGGCCGTAGATATCCAGTGCCGAGGTTGCAGGCAGGATGATCTTCATGGTGGCCTGCACCATCTGGGCCTTGGCCTCGCCATCGAGTGCGAAATCAACCCCGTTGCCCGAGTAGTGCTTGTCCACCTGATACTTGCCGAGCCAGTCATAGCCGAGCTCAATCGCCACGTTTCTGTTCACCTGATAACCGGCAAACAGCCCCAGACCGAGATCATCGCTGTTCTCGTTCACCTTGGTCGCATCAAACAGCTCTTCGACCTGAGCGTTGTAATCCACCCCGTAATAATTTGACCAGCCGGCCTTGCCGCCGACATACCAGGTGTTGTCCTGGGCGGCAGCCTGCACCGTCCCTGTTGCCATCAAAGCGCCGATCAGGACGGCGAGCATAGATCTGTTCATGGATGAGCCCCTGCAATGAATTGTTATGACGCGGCTGCGTCTCTCTTCCCTGACGGGGCCCTGAACCCAAGCCCCGCATTCAGATTATCCCATCTGCAACCAGCCTCAAACGACCAGGGACTCAGGAGTGTGATATTGGCGACATTATCGGCCACCGTGCCCCCAATCATGGGGGCCGGCGCGTTGCCCATAAAAAAACGAAGAGCCGGGCTCTTCGTTTTTCATCTGGCAAGGGGATGGCTCCCTGCTCACTGACTGCCCTGGCTCGCCAGGAACAGGCGGTAGGCGGGATCCTCGCTCACCTCTTTCCAGCCGTAGCCAATCTCGTGCAGGTAGTCGTGGAAGGCGGCCACGTCCTCGTCCGGCAGCTCGAAGGCGCAGAGCACCCGTCCGTAGTCGGCGCCGTGGTTGCGGTAGTGGAACAGGCTGATGTTCCAGCGACAGCCCAGGGTCTCGAGGAAGCGCATCAGGGCACCCGGCTGCTCCGGAAACTTGAAGCTGTAGAGGCGTTCACCGAGGGGCCGGGCCGGGCGGCCGCCAATCATGTAGCGCACGTGGTTCTTGGCCAGCTCGCTCTCGGTCATGTTGACCACCGGATAGCCGTTGCCGCCGAGCTGATCGATGATCTGGCCCAGCTCCTCGTCACCGCCGGTGAGGCGCACCGAAACGAACAGCGACGCCTGCTCGGCATCCGCATAGCGGTAGTTGAACTCGGTCACCATGCGCGGCCCCAGCTGACGACAGAAGTCGAGGAAGGCCCCCTTGCGCTCGGGGATGGTCACCGCCAGCATGCCCTCGCGCTTCTCGCCGATCTCGCAGCGCTCCGACACGTAACGCAGGCTGTGGAAGTTGACGTTGGCGCCGGACAGAATGGCCGCCATCCGCCCCCCTTTCACCTGCTCTCGCTCGCTGTAGGCCTTGAGGCCCGCCAGGGACAAGGCCCCTGACGGCTCGGCGATGGCGCGGCAGTCATCGAAGATGTCTTTCAGGGCGGCGCAGATCTGGTCGTTGGAGACGGTCACCACCTCGTCCAGATACTGGTTGCACAGCCGGAAGGTCTCCTCGCCGATGCGCTTGACCGCCACCCCGTCCGCAAACAGGGAGACCCGGTCCAGATTGACCGGCTCGCCAGCCGCCAGCGCCGCCTTGAGGCAGGCGGACCCCTCCGCCTCCACCCCGATCACCTTCACATCCGGCAGCAGCTGCTTGATGTAGACCG
The DNA here is from genome assembly GCF_040907765.1 of Aeromonas sp. s9. Taxonomy (NCBI): domain Bacteria; kingdom Pseudomonadati; phylum Pseudomonadota; class Gammaproteobacteria; order Aeromonadales; family Aeromonadaceae; genus Aeromonas; species Aeromonas sp. s9. Next base: position 17,970 of record NZ_JBFOCK010000045.1, on the reverse strand, counting down.
CCACCCCGGCGGCCAGGCCGCCGCCGCCCACCGGCACGAAGACGTGGGTGAGGTGGGTATCCTGCTCCAGCAGCTCCTTGCCGATGGTGCCCTGGCCCGCGATCACCTCGACGTCGTCGAACGGCGGGATCAGGGTGTAGCCCTCCAACTCGGCGAGTCGGCGGCTCTCGCCGTAGGCCTCATCGAAGCTGTTGCCAAACAGCATGACGTTGCCGCCCTGACGGCGCACCGCGTCGATCTTGATGTCCGGCGTGGTCTTGGGCATCACGATGATCGCCTTGATGCCGAGCTTGGCGGCCGACAGGGCGACCCCCTGGGCGTGGTTGCCGGCAGAGGCGGCGATGACGCCGCGTTCTTTCTGCTCCTGGGTCAGGGTGGCGATCTTGTGGTAGGCGCCGCGCAGCTTGAAGGAGTGAACCGGTTGCAAATCCTCCCGCTTCAGGCTGACGTGATTGCCGAGCCGCTCGGAGAGTTTCTTCAGGGTTTGCAAAGGGGTGACCCTCGCCGCCTCGTAGACGGGGGAGAGCAGTACCTTGCGTAGATAATCCGCCGCAGAGACCATGGTTTATACCCCCGTCTCGTGGCGAAGGGCGCGCAATGCGCCCATATCATGACAGTTCATTCTCTCACTCCCCCAGCAGGGTGCGATCGCGCACCGCGCCCTTGTCGGCGCTGGTGGCGAACATGGCGTAGGCGCGCAGGGCAAAGGAGACCTCGCGCTGACGATCGACCGGCTTCCAGCCACGGGCAGAGACGGCGGCGCGACGAGCAGCCAGCACGCTGTCTGCCACCTCCAGCACCATGCTGCGGGCCGGGATGTCGATGTTGATGATGTCGCCATCCTCCACCAGACCGATAGTGCCACCGGAGGCCGCCTCCGGGGAGACATGACCGATGGAGAGACCCGAGGTACCGCCGGAGAAGCGACCGTCGGTGATGAGGGCACACGCCTTGCCCAATCCCATGGACTTGAGATAGGTGGTGGGATAGAGCATCTCCTGCATGCCGGGGCCCCCTTTCGGGCCCTCGTAGCGGATCACCACCACTTCACCGGCTTTCACCGTGCCGTCCAGAATGCCGCTCACCGCGCTCTCCTGGCTCTCGAATACCCGGGCCGGGCCGCGGAAGGTGAGGTTCTCCTCGTCCACCCCGGCGGTCTTGACGATGGCCCCGTTGAGGGCGAGGTTGCCAGCGAGGACCGCCAGGCCACCTTCCTGGCTGTAGGCGTGATCGAAGGAGCGGATGCACCCCTCGGCGCGGTCCAGATCCAGCTCGGGCCAGCGGCAATCCTGACTGAACGCCTTGGTGGTACGGATGCCGGCAGGGCCTGCACGGTAGAAGTCGTGAACCCCCTTGTCATTGCTGCGGCTGACGTCATATTCGGCCAGCAGCTCCACCAGGGAAGTGCCCAGCACGTTGCGGGTATCCCCGTGCACCAGGCCCGCTTTTTCCAGCTGACCCAGGATGGCAACCACGCCGCCGGCGCGGTGCACGTCTTCCATGTGGTACTTCTGGGTGGAAGGCGCCACCTTGCACAGCTGGGGCACCTTGCGGGACATGCGGTCGATGTCGGCCATGGTGAAGTCGACGCCCGCCTCCTGGGCTGCCGCCAGCAGGTGCAGCACGGTATTGGTGGAGCCGCCCATGGCGATGTCGAGCGCCATGGCGTTCTCGAACGCCGCCTTGGTGGCGATGTTGCGCGGCAGTGCCGAGGCATCGTCCTGCTCATACCAGCGCTTGGCCAGAGTGACGATGCGCTGGCCCGCCAGCTTGAACAGCTGCTCGCGATCGGCGTGGGTCGCCAGCAGGGAGCCGTTGCCCGGCTGGGAGAGACCCAGTGCCTCGGTCAGGCAGTTCATGGAGTTGGCGGTGAACATGCCGGAGCAGGAGCCGCAGGTGGGGCAGGCGCTGCGCTCGATCTGGTCGCTCTGGGCGTCGGAGACCTTGGGGTCGGCGCCCTGGATCATGGCGTCCACCAGATCCAGCTTGATGATCTGATCCGACAGCTTGGTCTTGCCCGCTTCCATGGGGCCGCCGGAGACGAAGATCACCGGGATGTTGATGCGCAGGGCAGCCATCAGCATCCCCGGGGTGATCTTGTCGCAGTTAGAGATGCAGACCATGGCGTCGGCGCAGTGGGCGTTGACCATGTACTCCACCGAGTCGGCGATGAGTTCGCGGGACGGCAGGGAATAGAGCATGCCACCGTGGCCCATGGCGATGCCGTCATCCACGGCGATGGTGTTGAACTCCTTCGCGACCCCGCCAGCCGCCTCGATTTCGCGGGCGACCAGTTGGCCCAGATCCTTGAGGTGGACGTGGCCCGGCACGAACTGGGTGAAGGAGTTGACCACGGCGATGATGGGCTTGCCGAAATCCTGATCGGTCATGCCGGTGGCACGCCAGAGGGCGCGGGCCCCGGCCATGTTACGTCCGTGGGTGGTGGTGGCGGATCTCAACTTCGGCATTGTCTCTACTCCCTGAATGCCCCTGGGGCGCATTGTCTTTCAACATGAATGTGTGATTCGCGGATCGGGAATCGATCCTGGTGAAGGCACCTCGGGGAGCCTTCACCGGAAGCGACTCGGGGAGGCGTGACGCCTCCCCGCTATCATCAGTCGTTGACCGGCGTCAGCCAGCCCCACTTGTCTTCGGTCTTGCCGTTGAACAGGCCGAAGAAGGCGTTCTGCAACTGCTCGGTCACCGGGCCACGGCAACCGGCGCCCACTTTCATCCGATCCACCGAGCGCACCGGGGTCACCTCGGCGGCGGTGCCGGTCATGAAGATTTCGTCTGCGACGTACAGCGCTTCACGGGGCAGCGCCTGCTCGCGCACCTCGTAACCCAAGTCGCGCGCCAGCGTCATGATGGTGTCGCGGGTGATGCCGGGCAGGATGGCGGCGGTGGCGGGCGGGGTGAACAGCACGCCGTTCTTCACCAGAAACAGGTTCTCCCCCGCCCCTTCGCTCAGATAGCCGTTCACATCCAGCGCCAACCCCTCGGCGAAGCCGTTGCGCTTGGCCTCGCGGCTGATGAGCTGGGAGGAGAGATAGTTGCCCCCCGCCTTGGCACCGGTCGGGATGGTGTTGGGAGCGAGCCGGTTCCAGGAGGTGACGCACACATCCACCCCGTTTTTCAGCCCCTCTTCACCGAGGTAGGCGCCCCAAGGCAGGGCCGCGACCATGAGGTCGGCCTTGGCATCCAGCGGCGGATGCAGCCCCAGCCCCACGTTGCCGACAAAGGCCAGCGGGCGCAGGTAGCCGCTCTTCAGGCCGTTCTCGCGCACCACGGTGCGGCAGGCTTCATTCACTTCGGACTCGCTGTAGGGGACGTCCATCCAGTAGATCTTGGCGGAGTCGAACAGGCGGCGGGTGTGCTCCTGCAGGCGGAAGATGCAGGTCCCCTTGGGAGTGTCATAGGCCCGCACCCCCTCGAACACCGAGGAGCCGTAGTGCAGGGCATGGCTCATGACATGCACCTGGGCATCCTGCCAGGGGACCAGCTTGCCGTTGAACCAGATGTATTGGGGGTGGGCGGCGGATTGGGAAGGCTGTGACATTGGCTTGGCTCCTTAAGCTCTGATCCGGGGTTGCTGTTCCAGTGCATCGACCCGGGAGACATCCACCAGCTTCACCAGCTGGCTCCACAACTGCTGGATGGGACGTACCGATTCGACAGTAACCGTGATCCGCAGCTGTTGGCAATCCTGCTCCATGTTGAGGGCGCAGAGATTGAAACCGCGGTGACGGACCACCCGCAGCACCCGTTCCATCACTTCGGGTCTGGGTTGGGCATGGATTTCCAGGGTGCTGGTATTGAGCTGGTTCATGGGCGTTGCTCCATCATCTTGTGGTTGGCGACTCCTGGCGGAACCAGGGGCCAGACATTTTCTTCCTCTGAAATAGCCACATGCAGCAGATAGGCACTCTCGCTCGCCAGCAGGCGATCCAGTGCCGGACCTATCTCTTCCTTGCATGTGATGGTCTCGCCGGGAATGCCGAAGGCGGCAGCCAGGGCGACGAAATCGGGGTTGTCGGACAGATTGGTCTCGCTGTAGCGACCGTCGAAGAACAGCTCCTGCCATTGGCGCACCATGCCGAGGCGCTGGTTGTCCAGCAGCACCATCTTCACCTTGAGCCGGGCCCGGCGGATGGTGCCGAGCTCCTGCACGTTCATCATGAAGGAGCCGTCGCCGCTCACCAGCACCACCTCGTCATCGGGGCGCGACATCTTGGCGCCGATGGCGGCGGGCAGGCCGAAACCCATGGTGCCGAGGCCGGCACTGGAGAGGTGGTTGCGCGGGCTGGTGAAACGCATGTGCTGGGCCACCCACATCTGGTGCTGACCCACGTCGCAGGCCACCACGCTGGTGTCAGGCAGCTGGCTTGAAAGCTCTTTGAGCAGGGCCGGGGCGTAGATGGCCTGACCCGGATGGTCGTAGCGGAAGGCGTATTCCCGAGCCATGGTGGCGCAGTGCTCGCGCCAGGGGTCGAGGGTCAGCGTCATCGCCAGGGCGGGCAGCACACGCTTGAGATCCGTGGTGATCCCCACATCGGCGGCGCGACGCTTGCCGAACTCGGCGGCGTCCACATCCAGGTGGATCACCTTTGCCTCGGGGGCAAACTCTTCCAGCTTGCCGGTCACCCGATCATCGAAACGGGCGCCTACTACCACCAGCAGATCGCACTGCTGTACCGCCAGGTTGGCGGCCTTGGTACCGTGCATGCCGAGCATGCCCAGATAGACGGGGCTGTCGGGGTCGAGGGCACCTATCCCCTTGAGGGTGGTGACCGCCGGCATCCCCGTGGTGGCGGCAAAGTCGCGCAGCTGCTGCTCGGCATTGGCCATGCCCACCCCGCCGCCAACGTAGAGTACCGGACGCTCGGCACCGGCCAGCAGGGTACGGGCGACCGTCAGTTCGGCCGGATTCAGGGGGTCGGGTTCCTCCACGGCAAACAGCGGGCTTTGAGAGGGAACGGCGGCCAGTTGCACATCCTTGGGCAGGTCGATGAGCACGGGGCCCGGACGCCCTTCGGTGGCGATGGCGAAGGCTTCGGCAATGACCCGTCCCAGATCCGCCGGGTCCGTCACCATGAAGGAGTGCTTGGTGCAGGAGAGGGACATGCCGAGCACGTCCACTTCCTGAAAGGCATCGGTACCGACGGCGGCGCAGGGCACCTGGCCGCTGATGGCCACCAGCGGTACCGAATCGAGCAGTGCCTCCGCGAGGCCGGTGACCAGGTTGGTGGCGCCGGGGCCAGAGGTAGCGATGCAGACCCCCACCTGACCGGAAGCGCGGGCATAACCCACCGCAGCCATGGCGGCACCCTGCTCGTGGCGGCAGAGCTGATGGGCCAGGCCACCGTCATACAGGGCGTCGTAGACCGGCATGATGGCCCCGCCCGGGTAACCAAACACCTGGGTCACACCCTGTTTCTTGAGAGCCTGTACCAAAAACTGCGCGCCGTTCATGTGGAAAATCCTGTCCTTTGGTCGAAAAAAAACCCCCGGGCCGTGAGGCTCGGGGGTCGCTTGTTTCGTTCTGTCCGGTGGTGGGTCTATCCCTTGTTCCGTGCAGCCAAACGAGCCCCGAGCGGTGAGATAATAATCACCACTAGGACCACAATAATGCTGACGAAACGGGAGGCCATGTTCATAGTTACAACCGGAAATCCTGTGAAATGGGAGCGGAGCTTGCCGCGAATGGCTATTAGAACTAGCACGGTGATTTTTATTGGGCAAGCACTTTTTACCTGACAAGACTCTGATTTTGACTGCTCTGAAACCTGACAACTGGAACAAAAAACTAATAAAAAACGGTTAACCAGCATATACATCAAACCAAGGACGGTATTTATGTCATTAGCTGTTGTTTATAGCCGTGCCAGCCTGGGGATAGCGGCGCCGCAAGTCACGGTGGAGGTGCACCTCTCCAACGGCCTGCCCGCCTTCAACATGGTGGGGTTGCCGGAAACCTCGGTGAAAGAGTCGCGGGATCGGGTGCGCAGCGCCCTGCTCAACGGCAATTTCGAATTTCCGGCCAAGCACATCACGGTCAACCTGGCCCCTGCGGATCTGCCCAAGGAGGGGGGCCGCTTCGACCTGGCCATCGCCATCGGCATTCTCGCCGCATCCAAGCAGATACCCGCAAAATACCTGCTAGACCACGAATTTTTAGGGGAATTGGCCCTGACCGGCGAGATCCGCCCTGTGCTTGGGGTGCTCCCCTCGGTGCTCGCCTGCCGCGACGCAGGGCGCACCCTGCTGGTCCCACGGGAGAACGGTCCGGAGGCTTCCCTCATACAGGATGCCGAGGTGCGCACCGCCCACCAGCTGCTGGCGGTCACCGCCTGGCTGGCGGGCCAGTACGAACTGCCGCTGCCGGAACCCCAGAGCGCGGAGACCCTGCCCGACGTGCCGGATCTGCAGGACGTGATCGGTCAGTCCCAGGCGAAGCGGGCGCTGGAGATCGCCGCCGCCGGCAGCCACAACCTGCTGTTCATCGGCCCCCCCGGCACCGGCAAGAGCATGTTGGCCAGCCGTCTGCCCGGCATTCTGCCGCCGCTCAGCGAACAGGAGGCGCAGCAGACCGCCGCCATCCACTCCATCGGCGGCCTCACCCCCCGCGCCGGCCACTGGCACCACAGGCCGTATCGCACGCCCCATCACAGCGCCTCGGCGGTGGCGCTGGTGGGCGGGGGTACCCATCCCAGGCCTGGCGAAATTTCCCTCGCCCACAACGGGGTACTGTTTCTGGATGAACTGCCGGAGTTCGAGCGCAAGGTGCTCGACTCCCTTCGCGAGCCGCTGGAAACCGGGCACATTACCATCAGTCGCGCCGCCCGCCAGGTGGATTTTCCCGCCCGCTTCCAGCTGGTGGGTGCCATGAATCCCAGCCCCTGCGGCCATTATGGCGACGGCCAGACCCGCTCCAGCCCGGATCAGATCTTGCGCTATCTGGGCAAGCTCTCCGGCCCCTTTCTCGATCGGTTCGATCTGACGGTAGAGGTCCCGCTCTTGCCCAGGGGGAGCCTGACCGGCAAGGCGGAGCGGGGGGAATCGAGCCAGCAGATACGCGAACGGGTGCTGGGGGCGCGAGAGCGCATGCTGAGTCGCAGCGGAAAACTCAACAATCTGCTGGATAGTCGTGAAATCGAAGATGTTTGCAGATTATCGCCACAGGATGCCGAGTTTCTGGAGGGTGCAATCCAGAAGCTGGGGCTCAGCATCCGGGCCTGGCACCGCATCCTGCGGGTATCGCGCACCATCGCCGATCTGGCGGGACACGCCACCATCGAGAGAGCGCATCTGATCGAAGCCCTGGGCTATCGTGCCATGGACAGGCTGTTGTCACGGCTGCGCGGGGGCCAGTGAGAGGGGGAACGGCAGCAGCCACCTCCCGACCCGGAAAGGGCGCCACCATGGTCTAGTCGTGGGCCGGCTGATATTATGGCAACAGATCTGACCACTTGGTTGCCATCCACCGATACGAAGACGGATTCCACCATGCCCAACAAGCTGATAGAGCGACTGCGCGGCAGCCTCTCGACCCTGCTCTATTTCATCAACACCCTGTTCTGGTTTGTCCCCGTCCTGCTGCTTGGCCTCATCAAGCTGCTGCTGCCCTTCAAGGGGGCGCGACGTCTCTGCAACACCCTCCTGGACGGCTGCGCCACCCACTGGATAGGTTTTAACAATCTGATCCAGAAAACCATCATCAACACCCCTTTCGATGTGGTCGGAGTGGACAAAGGGCGCCGGAATGAGTGGTATATGGTGATTGCCAACCATCAATCCTGGGTCGACATACTGATACTGCAGCGGATTTTTAATCAAAAAATCCCCTTCCTGAAGTTTTTCCTCAAGAAAGAACTGATTTGGGTACCTTTTCTCGGTCTGGCATGGTGGGCACTCGACTTCCCCTTCATGCGACGTTATTCCCGCAAGTTCCTGGAAAAACACCCGCATCTGAAGGGAAAAGACATAGAGACCACGCGAAAGGCCTGTGCCAAATTCCGCCACATTCCGGTGAGCGTGATGAATTTCGTCGAGGGCACCCGCTTCACCGCCAGCAAGCACGACAAACAGGGCGCTCCCTATCGTCACCTGCTGCACCCGAGGGCGGGTGGCGTCGCCTTCACCCTGGCGGCCATGGGGGATCAGCTGCACAAACTGGTGGATGTCACCATCGCCTATCCAGGCGGCATCCCCAGCTACTGGGACTTCATGTGCGGTCGAGTCAGGGAGATCAAGGTTCGGGTCCGCTTTCTGCCGATCGAACGCAATCTGGTGGGGGATTACTTCAATGACCCCGAGTTCCAACAAGAGTTTCAGCAGTGGCTGAACGGGATCTGGTGCGAGAAAGACCAGACCCTGGGCCAGCTACTGGCGGACAAGACGCAGTAAGACACTCATGCTAAGCCTGCTCCCCGGCCCCCTGGTGCTGCTCATCAGCACCGGCCTGGCCATATTGTTTACCGCCCTGTGCGCCAGCCTGATCCTGCTGGTGTCCCTGGCCAAGCTGCTGCTCCCCGTGCCGGCCTTCGGTCGTGCCTGCAGTCGCCTCAACAACCGTTTCATGCGCCTGTGGCTCGGCTGCAACGCCCTGGTGATCCGTCTCACCACCCGCATCGACTGGCAGGTGGAGGACGACACCCGGCTACGCAAGGATGGCTGGTATCTCATCATCAGCAACCACCTGAGCTGGACCGACATCGTCGTGCTGGGCCATCTCTTCCGCGACCGGCTGCCGGTGCCCAAGTTCTTCATGAAGCACGAGCTCATCTACATCCCGCTGCTGGGGCTCGCCTGCTGGGGGCTGGACATGCCCTTTATGCGCCGCTATTCGAGAGAGTTTCTGCTGCGCAATCCGCACCTGCGGGGCAAGGACATCGAGACCACCCGCAACGCCTGCGAGAAGTTTCGCCACATCCCCACCACCGTCATCAACTTCGTGGAGGGGACCCGCTTCACCGAACAGAAGCGTGACGCCTCCCGCTCCCGCTTTCGCCACCTGATGCCGCCCAAGGCGGCCGGGCTCGCCTTCACCCTGGCGGCCATGGGCGATCAGTTCGACAGCCTGATCAACGTCACCATCAGCTACCCGGACAACACCGAGACCCCCTTCAAGGACTTCCTGATGGGGCGGATGAAGCGCATCCGGGTGCGGATCGAGGAGCTGCCGGTGGACGAGCAACTGGTAGGGGATTACTTCAACGACAAGCAGTTCAAGCGCGGCTTCCAGGAGTGGCTGAACCAGCGCTGGCAGGAGAAGGACGAAATACTGGAAGGCTGGCAGCGGGCTCAGGCGCCCATCCCATTGACCGCCAAGGAGAGCGCCGACGCCAGTTCGGGCAGCTGATCCTCGCTGAACACGGCGATGCCGTGGCGGCGCAGCAGGGCGGTGGTCTTGCCCTCGCCCGCCACCGAGACCCCTTCGAAGCGGCCGTTGTAGATACGGCCGCTGCCGCAGGAGGGGCTCCCCTCTTTCAGCAGGGCGAAGCGAATGCCCTGCTGCTGGCAGAGCGCCAGCGCCAGGGCGGCGCCGCGATCGAACTCGGTCGTCACATCCAGCCCGCTTTCGGTGACTACAGACTCACCCTGCCGCTCGGCGGGTGGTCGCGGGGTCGGCAGCCCCCCCGCCACCTCGGGACAGAAGGCCAGCACCCGCCCCTCGGCGCCCAACTCGGCCAGCCAGTCGCTGATGATGCCCTTGCTGCGGCCGTCGTAGCGCACCGGCTGGCCCAGTAGACAGGAGCTGACTAAGATTTTTTCCTTCACACCTGTGCCTTATGAATTTTATTAAAGCCAACCCACCCGGTACTTTTTGCTGTTTCAACAATGAAATCCATATCTATTAGATCGCCATCGGGCAGTAGCTCTTCACTAATTTCTATAGAGCCATAAAAGCACTGTTCATGGTCTGCCCATCCGACAGCAGCAAGAGTGTAAACTTGCATTCCTTCATGCAAACGAAGCCCTGAAAATGGTGCGAAAGGCAAGTTAAGCTCTTTGGAACCACTGCAAAAACAGGTCTTATCTACATCCCGCACAATTAATGAAAGCTTCACTTTGTAATTCATAGCAATAGCGCTCTCTTCATGCCTCAGCCCCGTTCATCACCTGATCGAACATCACGCAGCAGGGGCTCTCCAGCCGGTAGAGAATGGCGGGCCGCTGCTTGCCGGTACGCTTGCGGCCGGTGTCCGTCAGGATGTCGGCCCGGTGGATCCGCTTGCGAAACGCCGCCGTGTTCATGGGGGTCTGCAGGATGATCTCGAAGGCGCGCTGCACCTCGGAGAGGGTGAACTCCGACCTCAGCAGGTGCAGCGGCAAGGTGCTGTAACGGCTCTTGATGCGCAGCCGCTCCAGCCCCATGGCGATGAGCTGGGAATGGTCGAAGGCGAGTTGCAGGTTGGGCAGGTCATCCAGAGGGTGCCAGCAGCCGCGCACGGCGCCGGCCTCGGGCTCCGCCAGGCACAGGTAGACGAGGGTGGTGGACCAACCCCGGGGATCCCGCTCCAGGTTGCCGAGGGTGCAGACCTGCTCGCTGTAGCACTGCGCCAGCCCCCACTGCGCCAGCAGGCGGTGGCGGGCGGCATCCAGATCCCGATCCCGGGTCTCGTCGATGCGCAGGGCCGGCAGCTGCCAGCAGTGGGCAAAGGGGGGGCGATCCCGGGTTTCGAGGAGCAGTTCGAGCCGCTCCTCGCGCAACCGCAGCACCACCATATCCAGACTCATTCTCGGCATCCTGGTCGACCTGCTCGCCTTCTAATAATGTTTGGTAGATAATATCACAAGAATATTATGTGCAGGAGTCACCCATGGGAACCATCGCCAGCCTGGATATTGATGCGCAGAAGGGGTTTACTCCGCTCTGTCCGAACGAGCTGCCCGTCGCAGGCGGGGATGATATTGTGGCGGCGCTCAACGCCCAGGCCGCCCTCGCCACCCTGCGAGTCGGCAGCAAGGACGCCCACCCCGCGAACGCTGCCTGGGTCGTGAGCGAGCCGGCCGCCATGCTGCAACCGCTGGATCTGCCCAACGCCGACCTCACCTGGCCGGCCCATTGCGTGCCGGGCACCCCTGGCTTCGAGCTGCTCGACGGCCTGCCCGCCCCCATCGACTACGACTTCTTCGTCTGGAAGGGGGTCGAGCCGGATCTGCACCCCTATGGCGCCTGCTACCACGACCTCGCCGAGCGTCGCAGCACCGGGCTCATCGAGTTCCTGCAGGCCCGCGGCGTCGCGACCGTGCTGGTCGGCGGCCTCGCCACCGACTACTGCGTCAAGACCAGCGTGCTGCAACTGCTCCGCGCCGGCTTCCGGGTCATCGTCCACCTCGATGCCTGCCGCGGCATCGCCCCCGAGACGATCGCCCAGGCCCGTGCCCAGATGATCGAGGCCGGCGCCGAGCTGGCCCAGACCCTAGCCGATGTACAACGCCTGCTGGACGCCTGATATGCCCCCGATCCTCAACAGCCTGCTCGACACCGATGCCTACAAGCTGCACATGCAGCAGGCTGTGTTCCATCGCTACCCGGATGCCGAGGTGGTGGCCGAATTCCACAGCCGCAACGAAGAGGATCTGCTGCCCATGATGGGCGAGATCGAGGAGCAGCTGCGCCTCGCCGGCTCCCTGCGGCTGACCCGACCCGAGCTCGATTTTCTGGCCGAGCGCCCCTTCTTCACCCCGGATTATCTGGATCACCTGCGCCGCAAGCCGCTGGATGCCTCCCTGCTCAAGGTGTTCGAGCAGGATGGCCGCATCAATGTGCGGGTCGAAGGGCCCTGGCAGGACGTCATCCTGTGGGAGATCCCGGTGCTCGCCATCATCAGCGAGATGCGCAACCGCTTCCGCTACCCCCAGTTCGGCGTCAGCCAGGCACTGGAGCGGCTCGACCAGAAGATCGACAAGCTGGAACGGGAGCTGAGCCGGGAGGAGATGACCGAGTTCAACCTCATCGACTTCGGCACCCGCCGCCGCTTCTCCCATGCGGTGCAGGATGCCGTGGTGGGCCGCCTCCAGGATCGGCTGCCGGCGTTTCGCGGCACCAGCAACTACCAGCTGGCCCAGAAATACCGGCTGCCGGCGGTGGGCACCCAGGCCCACGAGTGGTTCCAGGCTCACCAGCAACTCGGCTTCCCGCTGGAACTCAGCCAGCGCGCGGCCCTCACCAGCTGGCTGGACGAGTTCACCAACCACCTCGGCATCGCCCTGACCGACTGCATCACCATGGATGCCTTCCTGCGCGACTTCGACTTCGAGCTGGCGAGCCGATATCAGGGGTTGCGCCACGACTCCGGTGACCCCGTGGTCTGGGGCGAGAAGGCCATCAGCCACTACCAGCGCCTCGGTATCGATCCCGCCACCAAGACGCTGGTCTTCTCCGACGGCCTCGACCTCGACAAGGCAGTCCGGCTGTTCCGCCACTTCAGTGGTCGCATCAACACCAGCTTCGGCATCGGCACCAAGCTCACCTGCGATCTGCCAGGCGTCACCCCGATGAACATCGTCTTCAAGCTGATGGAGTGCAACGGCGGCCCGGTCGCCAAGATCTCCGACAGCCCGGGCAAGACCCTGTGCCGGGACGCGGACTTCATCCGCAACCTCAAGCAGGCCTTCCACGTCGGGGTATAAGACGCCTTTTTGAGTGTCCCATCTTGCGCACTGCGCCGATGGCCCCCTACCATGACTCACCTGAAAGGTCCGGCCCCCGTCGGACCTTTCGCTTGTTCGAACGCCAGACCACAAGGAACCACTCATGACCTCCAGATGGATATTCGCCCTCACCACCCTGCTCGCCAGCCTGAGCGCCGTCGCCGCCGAACCGCTGCGGGTCTCCGCCATCCCGGACGAAGCCCCCACCGAGCTGCAGCGCAAGTTTGCCCCCCTGGGTGACTACCTGGCCGAGAAAACAGGCCGCGAGGTGGTGTTCGTGCCGGTCAACGACTACGCCGCCGTGGTCGAGGCGCTGGCCGCCGGCAAGCTGGACATGGCCTGGCTCGGGGGCTTCACCTATGTGCAGGCACACCGCCGTGCCGACAAGGTGGTACCCCTGGTGCAGCGTCAGGAAGATGCCCAGTTCACCTCCAAGTTCATCGCCAATGCCGACAGCGGCATCAAGACCCTGGCCGACACCAAGGGCAAGGACTTCGCGTTCGGCTCCCCCTCCTCCACCTCCGGTCACCTGATGCCACGCCACTTCCTGGCCGAGCAGGGCATCAACCCGGAACGTGACTTCGCCCACGTCGCCTTCTCCGGCGCCCACGACGCCACCGTCGCCTGGGTCGCCTCCGGCAAGGTGCCGGCCGGTGCGCTCAACGCCTCCGTGTGGGAGAAACTGGTGGAAGAGGGCAAGGTCGACACCACCAAGGTCAAGGTGATCTGGACCACCCCGACCTACTTTGACTACAACTGGACAGTACGCGGTGATATGGATCCGGCCCTGCAAGAGAAGATCAAGCAAGCCTTCCTCAGCCTGGATCCGGCGGTGCCCGCCCAGGCCGAGATCCTCAAGCTGCAACGCGCTACCCGCTTCATCGAGACCAAGCCCGAGAATTACCTGGGCATCGAAGCCGCCGCCACCCAGGCCGGCCTGCTGAAGTGATCGCCGTCGCGCTGGACGGGGAAGGATTGCGGCTCGGCCAGAGCCGCATCCTGCAGCCGTTCAACCTGCAGATAACGGCAGGCGAGTGCGTGGCCATCATAGGGCCGAGCGGCGCGGGCAAGACCAGCCTGCTGCGGCTGCTCGGCACCGAGCTGCGCGGCGAAGGCAGGCTCACCCTCTGGGACCAGGATCCCTGGACCCTCTCCACCCGGGACCGCCAGCGGCTGCGCAGCCGGATCGGCATGGTCTGGCAGCAACCGCCGCTGCCCGCCTCCCAGCAGGTGGTGACCGCCGTGCTGGCCGGCCGGCTCGGTCAGTGGTCCCTCGGCCGTTCCTTACTCTCCCTGCTGCGCCCCTGCGACCCCGAAGGCGCGCTAGCCGAGCTGGCGCGCCTCGGCCTCGCCGACAAGTGGCAACAGCGCTGCGGCGAGCTCTCCGGTGGCCAGTTGCAGCGGGTCGGCATCGCACGGGTGCTCTATCAGCAGCCGGATCTGATCCTGGCGGACGAGCCCGTCTCCGCCCTCGATCCCGTGCTCGCCCAAGGCAGCCTGGATGCCCTGCTGGCACAGGCCCGCGCCCGGGGCAGCACACTCATCGCCAACCTGCATGCGGTCGAGCTGGCGCTCGGCCGTTTCCCCCGCATCATCGGCCTGCGGGAGGGGCGAGTGCTGTTCGACTGTCCGGCGGCGGCCGTCACCCCGGCCATGCTGGCCGAGCTCTACGCCGGTGATGACGAGGCGGCGGCGTGTTCAATTTGACTAGCCGCTGGCGCCATCCCCTGCCCTGGTTGCTGCTGCTCATCGGCTACAGCCTGTGGCAACAGGCCGACGGCTGGCTCGGCCTGTTCGACGGCCAGAGCTGGCGGCAGATGGGCAACTTCCTCGCCACCAGCTGGCCGCCCCGCATGGATCGGGACTTCCTCGTCCTGACCCTGACCGCGACCCTGGAGAGTCTGGCGGTGGCGACATTGGGACTGGCGGGCGCCCTGCTGCTCGGCGTGCCGTTCGCCCTGCTCGGCTCCCGCGCCCTGTCGCTGGCCGAACTGGGGCCGGTGCCCAGCCCGCTGCGCGGCGCCTTGCGGGCCCTCTCGCGCCTCGTCGCCATCGTGCTGCGCAGCCTGCCCGAGCTCATCTGGGCGCTGCTGTTCGTGCGTCTGTCGGGGCTCGGGCCGCTCGCCGCCATCCTGGCCATCGCCGTCAGCTACGGCGGCATGCTGGCCAAGGTCTACAACGAGATCATGGAGAGCGGTGCCCTGCAACCGGCCCGCGCCCTGCTGCTGGGCGGTAGCGGCCGGCTGCAGGCGCTCTGGTACGGCGTGCTGCCTGCGGTGCGTCAGGAACTGCTCTCCTACACCGTCTACCGCTGGGAGTGCGCCCTGCGCGCCTCCGTCATCATGGGCTTCGTCGGCGCCGGCGGGCTCGGTCAGCAGCTCGAACTCTCCCTGCGCATGTTTGCCGGTGGCGAGGTGGTGACCCTGCTGCTGGCCTTCATCCTGCTGGTGACGCTCGCGGATGGCCTCAGCGCCTGGCTGCGCCACAGCCGCTCCCCCGGCCTGCTGTTGCTGATCTGCCTGGGGCTGGCCGCTGTCCTCGCGCTGTATCAGCTCGACTGGCGCATGCTGAGCTTCTCACTGGGGGGCCTGGGCACCTTCCTGGGGGAGTTTTTGCGACCGGACTGGTCATGGCCCTTCCTCAAGACAGTGGCTATGGGCCTGCTCGATACGGTGCAGATGGCGCTGCTAAGCACCCTCTTCAGCGCCCTGCTGGCCCTGCCGCTGGCCTGCCTCGCGCGCCACTGCTGGCCGCTGCGGCTGCTGTTCAACCTGCTGCGCTCCGTGCCCGAACTCATCTTCGCCAGCCTGCTGGTGATCGCGGTCGGACTGGGGCCGGTGGCGGGCATACTGGCGCTGACCCTGCACACCACCGGGGTGCTGGCGCGGTTGTTCGTGGAGACCCTGGAGAACGCGGATCCCGCCCCTCGCCTCGCCTTGCAGCTGAGCGGGGCCGGCCCTACGGCCTGCTTCTGGTACGGGGTGTTCCCCCTGGTGGCGCGCCAGTGGCTGGCCTACAGCCTCTATCGCGGCGAGATGAACCTGAGGGCCGCCACCATACTCGGCGTGGTTGGCGCCGGCGGCCTGGGACAGCAGCTCTATGTCTCGCTCAGCCTGTTCCGCTACGACCAGACCGCCACCCTGCTGCTGGCCATACTGCTGCTGGTCTGGCTGGCGGAGGCCCTCAGCCGCCGCACCCGTTTGCCTCGCCCGGCCCCCAGCCAGCGGGATTGCCAGATCTGAGGCCCGCCTTGCATGGCCCTGATAAACAAAAAGCCCGCCGGTTTGCACCGGCGGGCTTTTTTTCACGAGGTCAGTCTGGATCAGTCTTTCTTCGCCAGCAGGAATTGCACCAGCTGGTTGAACTGTTCCTGGGAGGTGATGGATTCGATTTTCACCATGTACTTGCCGTTCACCAGGAAGGCCGGCACGCCGCGCACGTTGTAGCTCTCGGTGTTGCGGTCGAACTGGGAGACCATGCCGGAGACGGCGAAGCTGTCGACAGCACCGTCGAACTCCTCGGCCGGCACGCCGTTGTCCACGAAGATCTGCTTCACGTCACCACGGCTCTGGGGGATCTGGCGCTGGGTGTGGATCTTGTCGAAGATGGCCGGGGTCAGCTTGCCTTCCACGTTCAGCAGATTGGCGACGGCGTAGGCACGCTGCATCTCGGGACCCATTTCACGGCCCAGGAAGGCCACCGGGTTCTTCTTCATCGGCACGCCTTCCGGCAGGCTCTTCTTCAGATCCTCGGCAATCGGCTCGAACTTGGCGCAGTGCGGGCAGAAATAGGAGAAGAACTCCATCACTTCCGGCTGGGCGCTGCCGGTCTGGCTGACCACGTCATAGTTGACACCTTCCTTGAATTGCGGGGCGGCGTGAACCATGGGGATCATCAGCATGGCAGCGAGGAAAAATAGTACTTTTTTCATGACGTTTCCTGTTAAGGGATCACTGTGAGGCACGCCCGGCGAACCGAAGCAGTCCAAGCCTATTGCCTCACCCTCGTGCCGTCAATGGCAAAGGCAGACAGGCGGGACCGCCATCCCGCCTCCCACGGGCACCTTGCCGCTGTGGCAATGGTGCGGGCGACACCACCAACGGACGCCCCGTGGCGTGGCGATCTGCCGGGTTCACGCCCCTACCACTGCGGCATCAGGCTGAGCGGCGGGGCCTTCAATGCCTCGAGCTGATCATGCAGGGTCGCAATCTGCTGGCGCCAGTAGTGTTCGGTGTTGAACCAGGAGAAGTGGCGGGGGAAGGCGGGATCTTCCCAGCGTCTTGCCAGCCAGGCCATGTAGTGGACGATGCGCATGGCACGCAGCGGCTCGATGAGCGCCAGCTCCCGCGGGTCGAACTCCATGAACTCCTCATACCCCGCCAGCAGGGTATCGAGCTGGATCTGCTGCTCATGACGCTCCCCGTTCAGCATCATCCAGAGATCCTGGATGGCGGGGCCGGTGCGGCAATCGTCGAGGTCGACAAACAGGGGGCCGTCACGCCACAGAATGTTGCCCGGGTGGCAGTCCCCATGCAGGGAGATGCGCGCCACATCCAGGGTCATGGCGTCGCATACGTGCCGGATCAGCTCGTCCAGCACCCCGAAGAAGGACTTGGCCAGCCCGCTCGGCAACCACTCGCCTGCCGCCAGCAACTGACGCGGCTCGTGCAGCATGCTCTCCACATCCAGCGGAACCCGGTGATGAAAGGTTCATCGCGGCTTTCCGGGGAAGGCCGCCTTGATTTTCAGAAAAAAGTATTCTGAGTCCCTAAATCCATATGCCATGCGCTTTATCACTTTGATCTTGTTGTTCACCCCTTCCAGCACACTCGTGTGCATCGGGTAGTTTGCACTCGCCAGGATCCCCCGCATATATTTCGATAAATTTCGACCAAATCGTTGCAGCGGCGCTAGCCCGCTTTCCTTCACCTGCCGCATCCAGCTCCGCCATCGTCGCCATCCTTCCCACACGCTCGGCGCATACCAGATGCCCTTCAACGCCTCTTTCAGCACGTACACCATCGCCAGCGGTTGATTCGCCGCCAACAGCTCCTGCAACTTCACATCCTGTTTTTCACTCAGCTTCGTCCGATTACGTAGCAGCAACCAACGCGCACTTTTGACCACTTTTCGCGCCGGTTTATCGCTTTTCAGTGCATTCGCCTGCTCCACTCGCACCCGGTCCACCACCTCTCGGCCATAGCGAGCCACCACGTGGAACAGGTCGTAGACCACCTCCGCCTGCGGGCAGTGTTGCTTCACCTCCAGGTCGAACGCCGTGTTCATGTCCATCGCCACCGCCTCAATCTG
>NZ_JBFOCK010000044.1:0-56189 GCF_040907765.1 Aeromonas sp. s9 | reverse complement strand
CGGGAATTCAGATAATAAGTGCGACACTCATGGATGAATGGCGAGAGGTGGCCAACTGCTGATTGGTGGTACCCTTCTGCTCGCCAAAGTAAAAGCAGTATCACCATGAGCTATCAGCAGTTGACCGAGGGGCAACGATACCAGTTATCGGTGCTTCGCGCACAGGGGATGTCCATCCTTGCCACCGCACGCGCCATTGGCGTTCATCGCTCCACCCTCTACCGGGAGCTGCGTCGTAACGCCGGGCCGCAGGGCTACCAGCCAGACAATGCGCATCAGCACGCCACCCACCGACGGGCCAGTGCGGCCAAATCTCGGCTATCTGCCGATGTCATCCAGTTTGTCGAGCTGACACTCGCCTGGTGGTGGAGCCCGGAGCAGATAAGCGCGGTGGGCAAGCAGATAGGCCTCATGGTGAGTCACGAGTGGATATACCGCCATGTGGCCGCCGACAAAGCCCGGGGTGGCCAGTTGTACCGCCATCTGCGCCAGGGCCACAAGCGCTACCGCAAGGGGGCGAGCAGCCTGCGTTCTCCCATCAAGGAAGCCCGCTCTATTGATGAACGGCCGGCTATCGTCGATAGCCGGGAGCGGCTCGGTGATTGGGAGGCGGACACGGTGCTGGGCAAGCAAGGCACAGGTGCACTGGTCACCCTGGTGGAGCGCAAGAGCCGGCTCTATCTGGTCAAGCGGGTCGCGAGCAAACAGGCTGGGGTGGTGCGGGATGCGATAATCGAGATGTTAACGCCCTACATCGAGCAGGTGCATACCATCACCTTTGACAACGGCGGCGAGTTTGCCGAACACAAGGCGATAGAGGAAGCGCTGGGTGCCGAGACTTACTTTGCGCACCCTTACTCTTCGTGGGAGCGCGGTCTGAACGAGAACAGCAATGGGCTGTTGAGGCAGTTTATCCCAAAGGGAACAGACCTGAGAGAGGTCACGGACGAGGATGTCAGGAGAGCGGAGCAGTGGCTCAACCTACGACCTCGGAAATGTCTCGGATTCAGGCAGCCTGTCAAGGTATTCGAAGAGTACCGTCAGGCGGCATAGGCGAGTGTCGCACTTCGAAGTTGAATTCGCGAGGTAATTTCGTGGGCAAGTTTTTCTATTCTTTCGTCTTGAAGATGCTGAGCGGTAAATCCGGCCCCCCTCATCTGATCAACTATCAAATCCGCTGTTTGTTTTGGATGATTTTTAACGGTATCCAGTAGCTTTTTTTCACTTTCCTGGCGCATTGATTTAATTTGAAGCCACACTTCAATAAAATAAATAAAAATACTTAGACCAATTAACACCCACCCGGTTATAAACATTGGAGTTGATATTGGCCCACTATATTCTGGGAAGAATTTTTGGTTACTCAAAAGCCAATTTAAAATATCTAGCCATAAAGGAGTGTTGAGAATGCCTACTCCTGCCAACAACAACGGTACACTTAGTGCTTTCGCTAATGAAGGTCTATATAGTGCAACTAAAAATTTTATGTTTTTTCGCACAACATCCCAATCAATATTCATGTTGTTCTAAACCCTCTCTGAAGGTGGAGTTTCCTTATCAAATGGCTTGGATATCTGCGCCGTTTCGGTATTGGTTGGTAGCGTCACCTCTTTTGGTGGGCTCTTCTCTTATCAACTCGGTCATCTGTATGCCCATCTACCGCACAGAGAAGTAATCTCGTAGAGCTCATATTCCATGGCGCCATCGCAGATGGTTATTCCACTGCTGCATGTAGTGAATTCGCAGCATGGTGTCGAGTGGATAGGAACGGCTGCCGTTGTCAGCTTTCGGGTAGACCGGTTCAATGACACTGAGCATTCTGGCCCATGGGAGCAAAGCGTCCATGCGGGCTAGGAATGTCTCTTTGCGGGTTTTGCGGCGTTTACCATTGAACTTGCTATCCGCGAAAGTAAACTGTTGGACCATGCTGAACCTCATCCCTGATACCAAGTGAGACTGATAGTCTCACACCAGAGACTTGTTCGCACCTTCCCCAACACGGCTGAAAGATCAAAATGCGATCATTTTTATAATTTAATGACTCTCAGTCCACGGAATAATAAAAAGGCCCTGCTGTTGCAGGGCCTTTGAGTTTCCAACTTGAATGGTCGGTTTCCAACTTCAATGTCACGGTTTCCAACTTAAATGGCCGTGATCACGGCGCCGCGATTACTTGACGTAATCCTCGGTGGGTACGCAGGAGCAGAACAGGTTGCGATCGCCATAGACGTCGTCGATGCGGTTGACCGACGGCCACAGCTTGCTGGCGCGCACCGCGTCGGACGGGAAGACCGCCTCGGCGCGGCTGTAGCCACGGTTCCACTCTGCATCCATCACGTCGTCCTGGGTGTGCGGCGCATGGACCAGGGGGTTGTCGGCAAGGCTCCAGTGACCGTCCTGTACCCGGGCAATCTCGGCGCGGATGGCGGTCATGGCTTCCACGAAGCGATCCAGCTCGCGCTTGGATTCGGATTCGGTCGGCTCGACCATCAGGGTGCCCGCTACCGGGAAGCTCATGGTCGGCGCGTGGAAGCCGTAGTCCATCAGGCGCTTGGCCACGTCCATCTCGCTGATGCCACTGGCTTCTTTGAGCGGACGGATGTCCAGGATGCACTCGTGGGCCACCCGGCCGTTGCGACCTGTATAGAGCACGGGGAAGGACTCGCCGAGCTTCTTGGCCAGGTAGTTGGCGTTGAGGATGGCGACCTGGGTGGATTTCTTGAGCCCCTCGTCACCCAGCATGGCGATGTACATCCAGCTGATGGGCAGGATGCTGGCCGAGCCGAACGGGGCGGCAGACACGGCGCCGTTGTCACGGCTTTCCTTGTCGGTCTTGACCACGGCGTGACCGGCTACAAACGGTGCCAGGTGTTTCTTCACGCCGATGGGGCCCATGCCCGGACCGCCACCGCCATGAGGAATGGCGAAGGTCTTGTGCAGGTTGAGGTGAGAGACGTCCGCGCCGATAAAGCCTGGTGCCGTCAGCCCGACCTGCGCGTTCATGTTGGCGCCGTCCAGGTACACCTGACCACCATACTGGTGAACGATGTCGCACACCTCCTTGATGGTCTCCTCGTACACCCCGTGGGTGGAGGGGTAGGTCACCATCAGGCAGGAGAGCTGGTCTCCGACCTCGGCGGCCTTGGCGCGCAGGTCGTCCAGATCCACGTTGCCGGCCTTGTCACAGGCGGTGACGATGACCTTGAGGCCCGCCATCTGGGCGGAAGCCGGGTTGGTGCCGTGGGCAGAGGCCGGGATGAGACAGACATCGCGATGCCCCTCGCCGCGGGACTCGTGGTACTTCTTGATGGCCAAGAGGCCAGCGTATTCGCCCTGAGCGCCGGAGTTGGGCTGCATGCAGACCGCATCGTAGCCGGTCACCTTCACCAGCCAGTCTTCCAGATCTGCCAGCAGCAGCTGGTAACCCTGGGTCTGCTTGAGCGGCGCGAAGGGGTGCAGCTTGCCGAATTCAGGCCAGGTCACCGGGATCATCTCGGCGGTGGCGTTGAGCTTCATGGTGCAGGAGCCTAGGGAGATCATGGCGTAGTTCAGGGCCAGATCTTTCGCTTCGAGACGGTGGATGTAGCGCAGCATCTCGGTCTCGGAGTGGTACTTGTTGAATACCTCGTGGGTCAGCACGGCGTCGGTGCGCAGCAGATCTTGCGGAATGGCGTGATGAGTCTGGGCGGCCTGGTCGAGGGCCTCCACATCGAGGCCGTGACCCGCCCCAAGGAACAGGTCGAACAGCTCGGCCACATCCCCTCGGGTGGTGGTTTCAGAGAGGGACACACCGACCGCACCATCGAGATCCGCACGCAGGTTGATACCGAGCCCTTCGGCCTTGGCAATGAGTGCAGCCTTGTCCGACGTCAGTACTGTGAGGGTATCGAACCAGCTTCCGTGCTTGAGGGCCACGCCCTTGGCGGTAAGGCCGAGCGCCAGGATGGTGGTCAGACGGTGCACGCGGGAAGCGATGGTCTTGAGCCCCACCGGGCCGTGGTAGACGGCGTAGAAGCTCGCCATGTTGGCCAGCAGCACCTGGGCGGTACAGATGTTGGAGTTGGCCTTCTCGCGGCGGATGTGCTGCTCGCGGGTCTGCATGGCCATGCGCAGGGCGCTCTTGCCACGGGCATCCTTGGAGACGCCGATGATGCGACCCGGCATGGAGCGCTTGTAGGCGTCGCGGGTGGCGAAGAAGGCGGCGTGGGGGCCACCGTAACCCATGGGCACGCCGAAGCGCTGGGCACTGCCGAACACCACGTCGGCACCCAGTTCACCCGGGGATTTGAGCAGCAGCAGGGAGAGCATGTCGGTCCCGACGCAGGCCAGCCCCTTCTGGGCCTGGACGGCGGCAATGAGGGAACGCAGATCGGTCACATTGCCGGTGGTGCCCGGGTACTGGAACATGGCACCGAACACCTCTTCGCTCACGGCCTCGCCCGCAGGGCCGACCACCACATCGAAACCGAAGTGGACCGCGCGCTCCTTGACCACGTCGATCACCTGGGGGTGAACGTCGTCGGCCACGAAGAAGAGGTTGGATTTGGATTTGGCCATGCGCTTGGCCAGCGCCATGGCTTCGGCGGCGGCGGTGGCTTCATCGAGCAGGGAGGCGCTCGCCAGATCCATGCCGGTGAGATCCAGGGTGAGCTGCTGGAAGTTGAGCAGGGCTTCGAGACGGCCCTGGGCCAGCTCGGGCTGATAGGGGGTGTAGGCGGTGTACCAGCCCGGGTTTTCCAGCACGTTGCGCAAGATGACGTGGGGCACGTGGGTGTCGTGGTAACCCATGCCGATGTAGCTCTTGGCGATCTGGTTCTTGGCCGCATAGCCCTTGAGCTTGGCCAAGGCCTCCACTTCGGTCATGGGGGCGCCGATACCAAGCGGCCCCGGACGACGGATGGCGGCGGGGACCGTCTGCTCAATCAGATCGTCCAGGCTCTCGGCCCCCACGGTGGCGAGCAGGGCCCGCACTTCTTCCTCACCCGGGCCGATGTGACGGCGGATGAAATCGGTTTTTTGCTCGAGTTCAAACAGTGACTGGGTCATTTCCCTATTTCCTGGTAATAGGTCCTGGCATGACATCCTGATAACCAAGACCTGATGTTCCTGTAGCCGGTCGATACCGGCTCCACTCATGTTCTGTGTCCGCCGCGGGCAGACGGGGAATGCGGCAAGGGCATCCCGAAGGCGCAAAGGCTGCACCCTTCCTGCAACCGCCATGGCCGCAGGATGGCAATCATACAAGTGGGCCCTGCTGTGTTGGCAGGGCCCGGGGGCATTACTCTTCGTCCACCACGTTCTGGTAGCCTTCGGCATCCAGCAGGTTGGCGAGCTCGCCCGCGTCGTCCAGCTTGATGCGGAACAGCCAGCCGGCGCCGTAGGGGTCGGAGTTGACCAGCTCGGGGCTGCCTTCCAGCTCCTCGTTGACGGCCAGGATCTCGCCGCTCACCGGGCTGTAGATGTCGGAGGCGGCCTTGACGGACTCCGCCACGGCGCAATCTTCACCGGCGCTCACCTGCTTGCCCACTTCCGGCAGATCGACGAACACCATGTCCCCCAGCAGATCCTGGGCGTGCTCGGTGATGCCGACCACGGCTTCGCCGTTGGCTTCAACACGGACCCACTCGTGGGAGGTGGCATATTTCAGTTCGCTCGGGATATGGCTCATTTGTGCTTCCTTTATGCTCTTGGATCGCTTCAACAAAAATGGGGCGGCGAAGGTCAACCCTCGCCGCAATCAATGATTACACCAGCGGCTGGCCGTTGCGCACGAAGGCCGGCTTGGTGACTTTCACGGTGACCTGCTTCTTGCGGATCTCCACCTGGGCCTGTTCGCCGATATCACGGGGCACCCGCGCCAGGGCGATGCTGTAACCCAGGGTGGGCGAGAAGGAGCCGGAGGTGATCACCCCCTCCCGTGTCTCGCCGCTCTCGCTGGTGAAGGTGACCGGCATGCCGGCACGCAGCACGCCCTTTTCTTCCATCACCAGACCCACCAGCTTGGGCTGGTTGCCGGCGGCCTTCTGGGCTTCCAGGGCGGCGCGGCCGATGAATTGGCGGGAGGCAGGCTCCCAGGCCAGGGTCCAGGCCATGTTGGCGGCAAGCGGAGAGATTGACTCGTCCATGTCCTGACCGTAGAGGTTCATGCCCGCTTCCAGGCGCAGGGTATCACGGGCACCCAGGCCGCAAGGGGCCACGCCGTTGTCCAGCAGGGCCTGCCACAGATCGCACGCCTTCTCCTGGGGGACCACGATCTCGTAGCCATCTTCGCCGGTGTAGCCGGTGGTGGCGATGAAGAGATCCCCGGCCTGCACACCGAAGAAGGGCTTCATGCCTTCGACCGCCGCATTCTGCTCGGGGGTGAACACCTTGGCCGCCTTGGCCTTGGCGTGGGGGCCCTGCACCGCGATCATGGCAAGCTCGGGGCGCTCGGTCACGCTCACGGCAAAGTCGATGGCGTGATGGCGGATCCAGGCCAGATCCTTCTCGCGGGTGGCGGAGTTCACCACCAGGCGGTAGAAGGTATCGGTCAGGAAGTAGGTGATAAGGTCATCGATGACGCCGCCTTCCGGATTGAGCATGCCGCTGTAGAGGGCCTTGCCGGGGACGGTGAGTTTGGCCACGTCGTTGGCCAGCAGGTGTTGCAGGAAGGCTTTGACCCGCTCGCCGGTCAAATCGACGATGGTCATGTGGGAGACATCGAACATGCCTGCATCGGTGCGCACCACATGGTGCTCTTCCAACTGGGAACCGTAGTTGATGGGCATCTCCCAACCGTGGAAGTCCACCATCTTGGCACCCGCTTCCAGGTGTTTCGGATGCAATACAGTAGTCTGGATCATCGCTGTGTTTCCTTAAGCGTTCGCGACAACACTCGCAATCCGCCCCGGCTCGTCGGGAACTACGGACCACAAGCTCTGTGCTCGTTCCCGCCCGGGCGGGCAGGAGTGATTCCTTGAACGGAGCGGATTATATGACAAGCGTGCCGGGGCACCGCTCAAAAAAAACTAATCCTCACCCAACTCACTGACACCAGACACTAAGGCAAAAACAGTGATAAAAACAGCCAAAACCGCGCCACTGCGGGATTTAATGTTGATTTTTACCGTCCCGTCACAATTTACAGAAAAACGTTTCGCTTCTCGCCAACATTAAAGGCTGACACCCCGAAGGGGCATCTCGCCCTGTCAGATTAGTTTTTTTGTTAAAACCCCGGGGTAATATTAGATTTTTTCACCTTTGGCCAGGGTGGGCAGCTCCCCATCCAGCCCCATGGCGGCCCGGATCATGCCCTGCTTGAGGGGACCAAGACCGTCGACGGCGCGAAGCCCCACCCCGCGCACCAGCTTCTTGAGGGGGTTGCTGCCCGCAAACAGTCGCTTGAGCCCCTCCATGGCCGCCAGCATGCGCGCCGCCTCGCTCTTGCGCCAGCGCTCGTAGCCCCGCAGGTTGGCGAGCAGGCCGATGTCCGCGCCCTTGCCGTGATGAATGAGGATCTGCTCCGCCAGGGCGGCGGCATCCAGCAAGCCCAGATTCACCCCCTGCCCCGCCAGCGGGTGGATGGTGTGGGCCGCATCCCCCACCAGCACCAGGCGCTCGCGGGCAAAGTCGCGGGCGTAGCGGGCGGTCAGCGGAATGGCGCTGCGAGCCCCCTCCACCTTGCACAGCCCGAGGCGCCCATCAAAGGCGGCGGTGAGCTGGCGGTTGAAGCCGTCGTCATCCAGGGCGCAGAGCGCCTCGGCGCGGGCCGCGGGCACAGACCACACGATGGAGCAGAGGTCGGGCTGCCACAGGGGCAGGAAGGCGAGCGGCCCCTGGGGGGTGAAGATCTGGCGCGCCACCGCCTCATGGGGCTCGGCACAACGCACCGTCGCCACCAGGGCGTGATGACCGTAATCCCAGCTGGTGAGGGGAATGTCTGCCTGACGGCGCACCCAGGAGTGGGCGCCGTCGGCGGCCACCACCAGCTTGGCCGAGAGGGCCTGGCCATCTTCCAGCAGCAGCAAGGCGCCCGCTGGCCCGCACTGCAGGCTGGTGGCCCGGGCCGGGGTCAGCATCTGGATATTGCTGGCCCCCGCGATGGCGTCCAGCAGCGCAAGCTGGATCACCCGGTTCTCGACGATGTGGCCAAGGGCCCCCTGACGCAGGCTGGCAGCATCGAAATCGATGTGGCCGAAACTGTCCTGCTCCCACACCTGCATCTTCTCGTAGGGCTGCAGGCGGCGCGCCACTATGCCGTCCCAGGCGCCGACCCCTTGCAGGATGTGCTGACTCGCGAGGCTCAGGGCACTGACCCTGTTGTCCGGCGTCTCACCGAGCGTTGCATCGGGCAGCCGGCCTTCCACGATGGCCACCTTGATCGCCCGGTTCTTGAGGGCGGCAGCGAGCCCCAGGCCCACCATGCCCCCCCCCACGATCACCACATCCACATCTTGCATCTGCATTCTCTTGTGTCCTTTCCGGGCGAGTCGCCAGGATCTGCGAGGCGACGCCCACAGGCGTGCCTCTTGCTCGAAATCGTCTTTGCCGCCGGGGCGACAGCGCTTATTGGCCGCACACCTCGCCCACGAATCCCAGGGTGCGGGAGGCGAGCGGTGCCTTGAGCCAGGGCACTCTGCCCATCAGGGAGAGCGCCAGATTGCGGCCCACCACCAGGGGAGCGTGATGGTTTGAGAAGAGCTGGGCCAGGGAGGACGTGAGCCAGACGGTCTGGGCCTGATCGTCACGCCGCTGCTGCCAGTAGCCGCTTAGCACCTCAAAGCCGCCGATGTCTTCCCCCGCCGCGAGCGCACGGGCCAGGGTCCGGGTCAGCACGTCCAGATCCCGCATGCCGAGGTTGAACCCCTGACCGGCGATGGGGTGCAGCAGGTGTGCGGCGTTGCCCACCAGCACGGTGCGCTGGGCCAGCGGGTAGTCGGCCACCGTCAGCACCAGCGGATAGAGGTGGCGCACGCCGGTACGCTCGATGCGCCCGAGGCGCCAGCCAAAAGCCTGCTGCAGACGGGCGAGAAAGGCGGCGTCATCCAGTGCAAGCAGCCCCTGTGCCTCGTCCCGCGGGACGCTCCACACCAGGGAAGAGAGGCCGTCCTGCATGGGCAGCAGGGCCAGCGGCCCTCCGTCGGTGAAGCGCTCGAAGGCCCGCCCGGCGGGATCCTCGGCGGTCTTGACGGTGGCGATGATGGCGCTCTGGCCATAATCGTGGCGACTGACCGGCATCTTGAAATGCTGGCGCACGAAGGAGTGGCCCCCGTCGGCCGCCACCAGCAGCCGGGTGCGGTAGCGCGCCCCCCCCTCCAGGGCGAGCGTCACTCCCCCCTCGTCGGGGTCGATGGCCTCAAGCCTGGCCGGGCACAACATACGGATCTGCGGGCAGGCGGCGATCGCCTCTTGCAGCACGATGCCCGCCGCCGACAGCTCGATCACCTGACCGAGGGCGGGCAGGCCATACTCCGCCGCCGACAGCCTGGTCTGGCCGCAGTGGCCCCGATCCGACACATGGATATGGGTGATGGGGGAGCAGTGGGGCGCCAGGTGCGGCCAGAGGCCGTGACGGGCCAGCGCCTCGCAGGTACCGGCGGAAAGCGCGATGGCACGGGCATCGAAACCGGGATGAGCATTGAGCTCGGGCGCACTCGCCTCCAGCAGCAGGATCTGCAGGGGGGCGCCATCCTGTCCTTTCAGGGCGGCAAGGGAGAGGGCCAGCACGGCACCGCTCATACCACCGCCGACGATAGCCACGTCGACGTGAACCAGATCAGATTGAGACATGAGAAGAGGGCATAGGCGAAAAAACGTGGGCCAATCCTACCACAAAGGTGGCGGACGGGATGCGAAGCCACGGGCAAAAAACCGCTTTGGCACCATGGGTTAGCAGAGTTCCTCCCCTGCTCTCGCCCCTTGTAAAACAGAAAGAGCGCCGTGATGCGCTCTTTCATTGACCCGCGGGGCGGGCAGATCAGTGCAGGGTCGGCGGCGTGCTCGGCGCGGCCGGGCGCTTGCCAAACTCCTCGAACGCCATCATGACTCCGAGGCGCACGTGTTCGTAGAGCACCAGGAAGGAGGCTTCGTTCTCTTCATCTTCCTGATCGAACTCGGCAGAGACCTGGGTGATGCTGGCGATGTCCTGAATCATCTCCTGCAGCTCTTCGGATGCCTTGGAGAGCTCCTGTTGGACCACGCCAAAGCCGGCCAGGAAGGCCTGGGACCAGTCCACCAGCGAGTCGATGCGCTCATCGAGCGGCGCCTCGTCGCTTGGCAGCAGCAGCTCGACGCCCTTTTGTGCCATCAGGCTCTCGATCACCTCGTGATAGAGGTCGGTCATCACCTGGCGCACCGGGGCCGGCAGACCGAAACCGTCGTTGATCAGATCATTGAAATGGGGCTGCCAGCTTTTGTCGTCCAGGGCCACGCCACCGCACACCAGGCCGCAGATCACGCCATGGGCCTCGACGGCCGTCGCCATGAGGTCGTGCTGTGCCATCAGGTCCGCCACGGCGGCGTATTTCAGGGGGTTTGTTTTGCTCATCTAGGATCCGCTCAAAGTTCAGGCAAATATGCAGAATTTATGGCCGAGATCCTAGCATTCTCCCCCTGCCAGAGCCAGCAAGGCCTTGAAACTTCTGCATCTGCGCTATATAGTCCCGCCCAGTTGTCCACGTGGATAAAGGCGGAAATCAGCCCCGCCGTATTGAGGAAGGCATGAGCATAGAGGCCGTAGAAATCGTCATTCTGGGACGTCCCTACAAGGTGTCCTGTCCCCTGGGACAACAAGATGCCCTGCGCCAGGCCGCCGACCAGCTGACCGACAAGCTCATCGAGCTTCGTCAACGTTCCAAGGTCTCCAGCAACGAACAGCTGGCCGTCATGGCAGCGCTCAATTTCTGTCACGAGCTCTGCCTTGAAAAAGAGAAAAACCACCAATACTCTGAGACCATGGACAAGCGGATCAAGATGCTGCAACGCACCATCGAAGCCGCATTGATCGAGCACGGACAATACGGTGAATCCAGCGAAGAGGCGCAACAGCCCTAATCGCACCGAGTTTTGAAATTCCCTGGAGTGTTTGTCAGCCGGTTCAAGTCCCCGAGCCGATATTCATACCAAACAGGGGGTCTGCCTTCTGGCTATTGAGCATGCTCGGCCCGACCGAGAAGCCTGCGGCCAGATTAGATCTCCGCCTTGAACCGACGGTTCAAGGGCCCAAACCGGCAACGGCATCTCCGGGGTACCTACCCAAAAAAGCCCGTCATCACGACGGGCTTTTTCTTTGCCTGCGCGGCAACCCCCTTCCACTCGCCTGCGGCGTCTCGCCACCCGGCAGGAGGCAGTAAAAAGCCCGCCAACGGGGCGGGCTCTTGGCCGTGTCAGACGGCCATCTGCTCGTGGGGCGCGCCGTGGTGGCGCAGCCACACAAAGCTCAAGGCCACGATCAGCACCATCACCGTCATGATGGCCCCCAGGGTCACCTGCCCCGTCATCGGGAAGCTGGCGGCCAGCAGGGTTACCACGCCAGCCCCCAGATTCTGCATGCCCCCGAGTACGGCTCCCGCAGTGCCGGCCTGGCCCGGGAAGGGCTCGATGGCACAGGAGGTGGCGGTCGGGTAGAGGATGCCGCTGCCAATGAAGTAGACCGCAGCCCCGCCCACCAGGGAGGCAGCGCTCACCATGCCGAGCAGCCCGGGTACCAGGATGATGAGCGACCCCAGGGCCAGGAAGGCGATGCCAAGGCGCATCAGCTTGCCCTGGCTCAGGCGAAAACTCAGTCTGGCGGAAAGCCAGGCGCCGAACAGATAACCGGGCAGCGGCAGCACGAACAGCACGCTGACGGTGCGGGCACTCAGCTTGAGCACGTCCCCCAGCAACACCCCGGCCGCCGCCTCGAACACCGCGAGGCCGGCAAAGGTGGCCATCAGACAGAGCAGGTTGCCCTGAAAGCGCGGGTTGCCGAGCACATGACGATAGGCGGCGCCCACCCGCAGCGAATGCTGGCGGGCGGATGCTGGCAGCGTCTCGCCAAACCAGGCCAGCAGCGCCAGGGTGGTCAGGGCACCAAAACCGAACAGGAACCAGTAGCCGGCACGCCAGTTGAACAGCTCGGTGAGCCAGCCGCCCAGCACAGGTGCCAGCAAAGGGGAGAAGATGACCCCCATGCTCACCAGGCTGTTGGCACGGTTGAGCTCGGCGCCACTGTAACGGTCGCGCATCACGGTCCGGCTCATGGCGCCCCCTGCCCCGGTGCCCAGCCCCTGGATCAGGCTACCCGCCAGCAAGGCGGTGAAGCTCGGGATCAGCTGGATGGTGAGGGTGCCGACCAGGAAGATCATCATGCCGATGATGAGCACAGGGCGACGACCGATGCGATCCGACAAGGGGCCATAAACGAACTGGGAGAGGCCGTAGGGAATGAGGTAGCAGGCCATCACCGCCTGCAGCTGGCCGGAGGCCACATGGAAGTCCCCCGCCATCATGGGAATGGAGGGCACATAGAGGGTCTGGGTCATCTGACCCACGGCGACCATCAGAATGGTCAGGAAAAACAGGGGATAGAAGCTGTGCCGATACATATCTCGTCCGAAAAAGATCAAAAAGCCGCCACCCTCCGGGCAGGGATCTGCAGGAGGTGTCTGACAAAGGTCGTTGAAGAGGAACAAGGCGGAGGACCCGCACCCGCCAGCAGCAGGACGCTCTCTGGCTTACGACAATCTTAGTGATTCATATCACAAAAAACGAACGAAACTTTATAATCTGCTTACCCAAGTTTTTCTAATGCGACGGGGCCCAAGGCCCCGTCACTGGCATCTCATCATGGGGGAAGGATTCATCCTGTCCCCTCTTTACCCCACTCTTCTCACCTCGGCCGACGCGCCTTCGAACATGGGGTTACCCGCCTCCCCCAGTCTCAGACAACGAGGGGCAACCTTGCCGGCCAGCCCTTCGTCATGGGTCACCAACAGCAGGGCGCAGCCTATCTCTCCCAATTCCTCCAGCAGACAGGCGATGGTCTGTTGCTGGCTCAGGGGATCGAGCCGGGACGTGGGCTCATCGGCGAACAGCAGCACGGGACGCAGCAGCAGGGCCCGGATAAGCGACAGCCGCTGCAGCTCCCCTCCCGAGACCTGGTTTGGCAGGCGCGTCAGCAGCCGTTCGTCCAGCCCCAACCGGGCCAGATAGTCGACAAGCCG
Source organism: Aeromonas sp. s9 (assembly GCF_040907765.1). Taxonomy (NCBI): domain Bacteria; kingdom Pseudomonadati; phylum Pseudomonadota; class Gammaproteobacteria; order Aeromonadales; family Aeromonadaceae; genus Aeromonas; species Aeromonas sp. s9. The sequence continues at coordinate 43,008 of NZ_JBFOCK010000044.1, read as the reverse complement.
ATGGCGAGGCAGCCTGTGCAGACGCAGCACATCATCGAACTGGGTGGCGAGGCGCACCCGGCTGGCAAAGGCCTGCACCGGATCCTGATAGAGCTTCTGCCAGCGGCAGGGGGCTATCCCTTCCCGGCGCAGCACCTCCCCTTGCAGGGGGCGTTGCAGCCCCAGCAGCACGTTGCCGAGGGTGCTCTTGCCCGCGCCGCTCGGCGCCATGATGGCCATTCGCTCCCCTTGCGCCAGGGCAAGGTCGAGCCCCGTGAACAGGGGTTGATCCCCATATCCCATGGCAAGCTCCTTCCCGCGGATGAGCCAGTCACCGGTGGGAGGGACGGCCGCCTCGGGCCAGGCGGAGGGCTCCGCCGCCAGCAGGGCCCGGGTATAGGCATGGGATGGCGTGTGCAGCACACGCTCGGCGGGCCCCTGTTCCACGATCTCTCCTCCCTTGACCACCAGCACCCAGCCCCCCAATGCGCGAGCCAGGGAGAGATCATGGGTGATGGTCAGCAGATGGCGTCCACGGGCCAGGTAGCCCAGCAACAAGGCACCCAGCCTGGCTGCGGCCCGGCTGTCGAGCCCCTTGGTGGGCTCGTCGGCCACCAGCAGACGGGCCTCCCCCAGGGTGGCGGCGGCAAAGGCCGCGCGCTGGGCCATGCCTCCCGAGAGCTGGTGTACAAAAGCGCCCTCCCGCCCGGCCAGTCCAAGCCGCTCGAGGGCGGCGCGGGCCCGCGATCGGGCCTCCTTGCCCCCTGGCAGCCACCCTTCCTCCACCTGGGCAAGCAACCCCATGGTGGGATCCAGCGCCAGCACCGGCTCCTGGGGCAGCATCGCCAGCTCCCGCCCCCAGAGAGTGCGCAGGCGAGGCGTGTCGGCCAGGTTGTGATGGCGGCCACCCGACACCATCTCGCCCCGGCCTGTCAGGGGGGCTGGCAACGTCCCCATCAGGGCATGAGCCAACAGGGATTTGCCCGAACCGCTCTCCCCGATCAGGGTCAGGGCGGTGCCGGGATGAATGGTGAAATCCAGCGCCTGCAACAGGGTTTTCTGGCCATCATCGACCTGCAACCCCTTGATATGAATGGCCGTCATGAGGTGGCTCCTTGTGAAGATGGCATGTCAAGGCCGCGCGTCTGATGAAGCAGCACCAGAGCCAGCAACATCAGCCCCATGACAAGAATGGGGGCCAGTAGCAGACGGGGAGCCTCCTGATAGTGGGGCAGCGCCTCCGTCATCATCAACCCCAGCTCGGGCGTTGGCGGCTGAATGCCCACTCCGACAAAGCCCAGGGTAGAGAGGGTTAGAATGGCACCCGCTAGGCCGAAGGCCATCATGGTGAGCAACTGGGGGGCGAGCTCGGGCCAGAGATGGCGCCGCACCACATGGGCATGGCCGAATCCCAGCAGACGGGACGCCTCCACCTGGGGCGAGGCGAGCAGCCCCCGGCTGCGGGCACGCACCACCCGGTAATACTCCACCCACTGGGCCATGGCCAACCCGAGATAGAGGATGGCAAAGCCCCCCTGGGCCATGGCGGAGAAGAGCAGCACCAGCAACAGGCCTGGCAGGGCCAGCACGCCGTCGGCCAGACTGCGCAGCAGACCGTCGACCCAGCCGCCGCGCCAGGCCGAGAGCCAGCCCAGCAATGACCCCAACAGCGCCGCCGTGATGACGCACAGCAGTCCCAGCAGCAGGGAGAGCCGGGTCGCCGCCGCGAGGCGCGCCATCAGGCTGCGCCCCATCTGATCCCGCCCGAGGGGCTCCTGCCAGGAGGGATCAGCCAGAAACTGTGCCAGATCCTGAGCCGCTGGATCGGGCCAGAGCACGGGGCCCAGCAGGGCAAACAACACCACCAGCAGGAGCAGGCCCAGCCCCGTTTTGACAGACAACGACATGATCAGGACTCCTTGGGACCACGGGGGTCAATGGCAAGACAAAGCAGATCGGTGAGGGTATTGAGCAGCACGAAGAGCACCGCCAGCACCAGCACGGTCCCCTGAACCATGGGGATGTCGCGCCAGAAGATGGCGTGCACCAGCGCATGGCCGATCCCGGGCCAGGCAAACAGGCTCTCGACCACCACGACCCCCTCGATGAGCAGCACCAGCTGCACGCTGGTGTAGGCGATGATGCTGACCCCGGTGTTGCGCAGACCGTGGCGCCAGAAAACCCGGGCCGGCGAAAGCCCCTTGGTGAGGGCAAATCGGTAATAACCGGACTGCACCACGGTGAGCACGCTTTCACGCACCACCCGGGAGAGCACGCCGGAGAGCCCCAATCCCAGGGTCAGGGCGGGCAGCAACAGGTTGCTCCCCTCCCCGTGCCCTGCCGCACTGACCCAGCCCAGCTCCACCGAGAGCATCACCATGAGCACCAGGCCGAGCAAGAAGGGGGGCAACGCACGCATCAGCACGCTCCAGCCCAGGGTCAGGCGATCACACCATCCCCCCGGGCGCAGCGCACTCAGGCTGCCAAGCGGCAGCGCCACCACCAGCGCCAGCACCACGGAGGCGCTCGCGAGCGTCAGGGTGGCGCCCAGGTGATGACCCACGTCGGTGGCGACCGGTGCGCCCGTCACCAGGGAGCTGCCGAGATCCCCTTGCAGCAAGGCCCACAGCCAGTCGCCAAAACGGGCAAGGGCCGAGCCGGCCAGCCCCAGCTCGCTGCGCACCGCGTTGGCCGCCTCGGCGGTGACATAGTCATAGCCATAACGACCCGCCGCGATGCGAAAGGCGATGTCTCCGGGCAGGGACTGCACCATCAGAAAACAGAGTCCGGCCACCAGCAGGGCAACCACCAGCGCCTGCACCAGACGCTGACCCAGTATCCCCATGACGCGAGACAAGGGTGTCGCTGTCATCGTGCACTCCATGTCAACTTGTCCAGGCCATAGCTGCGCTCCTGGGGATCGAGTTCAAACCCCTCCAGCCCCCGACTGACCGCCGCGCTCTGGCGGTACCAGGCGATGGGCAGGAGCGGCAACTCCTGTTGCAATGTCGTGGCTATCTCCCGGCGAGCCGCGGCGGCGTCTGTGGGCGACAAGGCTTGCGTGGCAAGGCGGGTCAGTGTTTGCGTCATGGCCGGGGAGTGCCAGTTCATCACCCCCCAGTCCGCACCGGCAGGGGTCAAGTCCCCCAGCAAGGTAACCAGGGGATCCGGTACCAGGGCATAATTGCGGGCGTAGAGACCAAGCTGGAGCGAGCCGTCCTGATGGCCCGCCGGGATCTCGCTCGAGTTGCCCACCGCCACCTTGAGCTCCACCCCCACCGCCTTCCACTGCGCCTGCAGTGCCGTGGCGAGGAGCGGCAGCTCCGGACGGTCAGGGAAGGTACGCAGGGTCAGGGCGAAGCGCTCTTCCCCCTTGCGCAGCACACCGTCCTCCCCCGGCTGCCAGCCTGCCGCCGCGAAGGCCGCCCGGGCCGCCTTGACGTCATAGGCAAGCGGCGTCAACCCGAGCTGGTGCCACTCCCCCAGGGTGGGAGGAAAGAGCTGGGTTGCCGCCATCTCTGGATCCCGCAGCAGGGCGGCTGCCATACCACGACGATCGATGGCGAGACTCAGGGCACGGCGCACCACCGGATCGCTCAGACGAGGATCGGCGCCATTGAGCTTGAGCTGGATGGTTCGTGGCAGGGTGACCGAGGCGATGGAGACCCGTGACGCCTGCTGCAAGCGGCGGATGCTGACCGGATCCAGCCCCCAGGCGATGTCGGCCTGACCGCTCTCGGCCATCAGGGTGCGGCTCTCTGCACGCCCCACCGTCAGGTAGCTGACCTCCTCGATTGCGGGCCTGGCCCCCTGCCAGCCGTCGAAACGCACAGTCTCTATCCGCTGGGGTTGTTGCAGGCGGGTGATGCGGTAGGGGCCAGAGCCTATCACCTGGGTTACCTCCCCCTTGGCATCGTAGGCGGTCTTCGCCAGGATCTGGGTGCTGGGGTGGGCCAGCACGGCGGGCAGGGAGGCGAAGGGTTCGCTCAGGGTGACCTTCAAGACACCATCTCCAGATCCGATGGACGCAATGGGAGCGCTGGTCATCACGCCGGGCTTGAGCCAGGCCTGTTGCAGGGCAAAAGCGGCCTGCTCGGCGCTCACCTCGCTGCCATCGTGAAAACGGGCCCCGGGGCGCAACGTGAATCGCCACTGCAGACCGTCATCGCTACGCGACCACTCACTGGCAAGCCCGGGTTGCAGATTGCCTTTCCCATCGACATCCACCAGGGTCTCCGCCACCTGCATGCGAGTAAAGAAGACCCCGTTGCTGGCGGGGTCGACACTGTGGATCTCCCAGGGCCCCACCATGGCAAGCGGTTTGCCATCGGCTGCAGTCGTTCCTGCCATCAGAGCCAGGGCGAACCACCCGGCTGCGGTGCATTTTTTTGTCATCCTTTCCATCCAAGCTTCATGTTCATCAACCAAAGAGGCTGTGTTATAACATAACAATTAATCAGGAAGAATGACTTTTGATTTTTGATAAATGGCTTATTTGAAAGACAAAAAGCGACTGCGATGCAGATCGTCAAACAACGGGGAGTCAAAGGGGAATAAAAAAGATGGCCCGTCAGGGCCATCATGATGGTGTCAGCGAGTCACCATCTGCTGCGCCCGCTTGACCTGATCCTCGGGGCTTTCATTGCGCGGTGGAATGGTGATGCCCTTCTGGCAGGCGGGCCTGGCTTCCATGCGTGCCATCCAGGCCTGCAAATGCACCAACCCTTCGATGGAGATACCACTCCAGTCGTGGATGCGCACCCAGGGCCAGGTAGCGATGTCGGCGATGCTGTACTCGTCCGCCAGATACTCATGGTGTGCCAGATGACCGTCGAGCACCTCGAACAGGCGTCGCCCCTCCTTCTGGTAACGCTCGATGGCGGCCGGGATCTTCTCGGGGAAATAGCGATAGAAGACGTTGGCCTGACCCATCATGGGACCGACGCCCCCCATCTGGAACATCAGCCACTGGATGGCCTGGGAGCGGCGCTTGGGATCCTGCGGCAGCAACTTGCCGGTTTTTTCCGCCAGATAGAGAAGGATGGCGCCGGACTCGAACACTGCGAAGTCACCATTGTCCCGATCGACGATGGCCGGGATGCGGCCATTGGGGTTGATGGCCAGGAACTCGGGCTTCTTCTGCTCCATGGTCGCGAAATCAAGGGGAATGACCTTGTAGGGCAGCCCCAGCTCTTCGAGGGCAATCGACACCTTGAACCCGTTGGGCGTGGCGGCTGTGTACAACTCTATCATCTTGGACTCCTTGAACGTTCAGGGGAAAGGATCAGGCCTGGGCGCTGGTCCGGGCACTCACCCGGTCATGCCAGTCCTGCAAACGGGGCTGTTGGGGGGTGATACGCAGGCCGACCACCTTGCCAAAATCAATGGTACAGAGGGCAAGAATGTCGGCGATGGTGAAGCGTTCCCCCGCAATATAGGGCACCTCGGCAAGACGGGCATCAAGCTTGTCAAACCAGATCTGAGCCTGTTGCTTGCACTCCTCCCCCCATTCGGGGAAGACCCGCTCCCGGTCTTTGTAAAAACCGGTGATATGACGAAACGCCATACCGGTCGGCAGCCAGAGGTTGAACTCGATGAAGCGACTCCACATCTCTATAGTGGCGCGCTCCAGCGCGGTGCTGCCAAACAGGTTCGGTTCGGGATGAAGCTCTTCAAAATAGCGACAGATGGCCAGGGTTTCACTCAGACAGGTTCCGTCATCGAGTTCCAGCACAGGAATGCGCCCGGCCGGGTTCTTGGTCAAAAAGGTGGGCGCCAGGTTTTCCCCCGCCCCCAGATCGACCTGCTGATATTCCATCTCGATCCCCTTCTCCGCCAGAAACATTCTGACCCGACGGGCATTGGGGGCTCGTCTCAGCTCATAAACCTTCATGTCACCTCCGTCGACGAACACACGGTGAACCGCTGCACAGGCCATAGCAAAGCGGCACAATGTCGGTCAGTTATGACAAATATTGTGCCGCTTGAACAGCCCGCATCGAGGGGGAGATGATTAGCTGCTCAGTACCCCTGGTTGGCGCTGGCGCAGCAAGATAAGACGGGAAAGCAGCGGAAAATAGGATTCAAACTTGCTTTTCAGCACCAGGCTGCAGGCAGGATCCGCCAGTTCGGCCTCATCCAGCAGAATACCGTTGGAGACGAAATAAAAATGCGGATCCCGGACATCCGGCCCCTGTGGAGTATGTTCATACTGTCGATGCACCAACAGGGGAAGCACCGGCAATCCCAGTGCACTGCCTCCTGCAGGCCAGAGCGGAGCAGGCCAGGCAGCGCCCTCTTCTTCCAGCAGCAGGATCGCCGCTTCATCCTTCGACGGTTGCCACTGCTGGGGCTGTGCCACCCGGACCTCGGTGACATAATCGCTCTCTTCGCTGGCGGCACGCAGTGCGGCCAACACACCCAGAGTCGTCCGCGACGACGGTTTCTGACTGACTAATGACAGATTCATGGCTCATATCCCTATGCTCACCACAGCCTGTTATCCGGCTGTCGCGATAAGACTAGTTGATTACAGGTCTTTATTGGAGCCGTCAGATCTGTCAGTCACCACCCTGACCGAATGAGGGCATAGCAGTTGCTATTCCCGAATATCTTGGTAAGATGTCGCGTCCTTTTATCCCCCGTTCTTTAACATCCAGTGGTGAACCTATGCATCCGATGCTGAATATCGCCGTGCGCGCTGCGCGCAACGCCGGTCAAGTAGTAGTAAAAGCCTTTTCTCAACCCGAGAACATCGAGGTTATCCAGAAAGGCAGCAATGACTTCGTGACCAACGTTGACCGTGACGCCGAAGCGGCCATCATTCACACCATCAAAAAATCTTACCCGGAACACAGCATCGTTGCTGAAGAGTCTGGCGAGATTGCCGGTACCAATCCGGACTACCAATGGATCATCGACCCACTGGATGGCACGACCAACCTGGTCAAAGGCATTCCGCACTTTGCCGTTTCCATCGCTCTGCGCGTCAAGGGCAAGACCGAACAAGCCGTTGTCTACGATCCCATCCGTGACGAGCTGTTCACTGCCACCCGCGGCAGCGGCGCCCAGCTGAACGGCTACCGCATCCGCGTCGGCAAGGCCAAAGAGCTCTCCGGCACTATCTTGGCCACCGGGTTCCCGTTCAAGCAGAAGCACCACATCGAACCCTACCTGAAGATGTTCCAGAGCATGTTCATCGAGTGTGCAGACATCCGTCGTGCTGGCTCCGCCGCGCTGGATCTCGCCTATGTGGCCGCTGGTCGCGTCGACGGTTTCTGGGAAATCGGCCTGAAACCCTGGGACACCGCCGCCGGTGAGCTGCTGGCCAAAGAAGCCGGCGCCATCGTCACCGACTTCGTTGGTGGTCACAACTACGAAAACTCCGGCAACATCGTGGTGGCCAACCCCCGCGTGCTGAAAGAGATGCTCGGCAAGATCCGCGAAAACCTGCCGGAATCCCTGGCCAAGTAATCCCGGATACCCGTGAAAAAAATGCCAGTCGGTTCGCCGACTGGCATTTTTTATTCCTTACTACAGCGAAAATCCCGCCCCTCTCGATGACTCAACGGGATCAGATAGTGCCGTTGCGTCCCATGTTGATCACCACCCGGCGGTTCTTGGCTCGGCCAGCTTCCGTTTCGTTGGAGGCCACGTGCTGTTTCTCACCGTGCCCTTCCACCGAGATCTTGCCCTCCTCGATGCCGAGATCCACAAACACCTGCTTGATGGCATCCGCTCGCTTCTCGGAGAGCTTCTGGTTTGGCCAGCGGCCGCCATAGCTGTCGCTGTAGGCGTCGATCACCACCACATCGATGCTCTTGTCTGCCTTCACATAGTCACCGATCATCGCCAGCCGCCGCTTGGAGGCCGGTGACAACTGATCGCTGTTCTTGTCATAGGAGAGCACGCTGAAGGCGATGTCGTTGAAGCTGTAGGGCAGCAAGCCACTCAGGCAGTCCATGAACGCCTGGTACTTGACCCTGAAATTGACCGACGAGAGCGATACCCGCACCGGCCTGTCCTGACGATACCAGTCGCGATACTGGAAAGTCGGCATACGCCCTCCTTCCAGCTCGTCCAGCATGGTCCAGGCGGTCTGCCCCGCCACCAGGCCGTCAAACTGCTGATAGAACTGCAACTGGCTGATCTGACGCCCGGCCACCCCGGGACGCCAGCTGGGGGGCATGATCCCGAGGCTCACTGTCTGGGTACGCGCCTGGGGTCGCTGCCCCTTGAGCTCGAAATCCAGATTGATCTTGCGCCCGGCCCGGCTGACAAAGGCCCCGGTTCCCCAGCGGGGAATAGGATGCTCCAGCCTGCACTCCACCTGGGTATCAGAGGTCAGGCGCCAGACGGATTGATCCAGACCGGCGCCAAATTCGGTCACGCCCGCCTGCAACTGCATACTCACTGATATGCTGATCAACCCCAACACCCAAGCATTCAACGGCTTGTCCTCCACACTATCTCGAATTATCTATCGGCAGCGGCAGGACAAGCTTTAGGTCAAAACGCTCAGTGGGGGGAAGAAGGGGCCATCAGCTTGAAGCTGGCGATGCGTCCCGCCAGATCCCGGGCCAGGGCATCCAGTTCGGCACTGTGTTGTTGCAGGGTATGGGAGTGCTGGCGATGGGCTTCATACACGTCACGGATGGTCATCACGTTTTGCTGGATGTCGTCGGTCACGTAACGCTGCTCCTCGGTGGCGGTGGCCACCTGGGCCGTCATGTCGCTCACCTTGCGCACCTCGTTGACGATGTCGGTCAGCTCGCTCCCCGCCCGCTTGGCCTCCGTCACGCTAAGGCTGGCCTGTTCGGTGCCCGTGTGCATGGCAGCCACCGCCTCGTTGGCCCCCTGGCGCAAACGGCCCAGCATCCGCTCTATGTCGTCCGCCGCCTGCTGGGTACGGGAGGCAAGCGCTCTCACCTCGTCGGCCACCACCGCAAAGCCGCGCCCGGATTCACCGGCACGAGCCGCCTCGATGGCGGCATTGAGGGCCAGCAGGTTGGTTCTGTCCGAGATCTGCTTGATGAGGTTGAGCGCTTCGCCCACCGACTCGGTATCCTGATGCAGGCTGTCCACCAGTTGCTGGGTATCACTCAGGGTACCCGCGACCTGCTGGATGGTGTGGATGGTCTGATCCACCTCCTTGTCACCCTGCTTCGCCCGGCCGATGGCCTGCTGGGTCGCCTGGGAGGTCTGGGTTGCGTTGCGGGCAATCTCCGCGACAGTCGATGCCATCTCGGTGGCGGCAGTCGCCACCAGATCCACCTGCCCGCATCCCCTGACTACGCCGGCATTCACCTCGGCAATGACCTCGGCAGAGCTGGCGGCGCTGCGTATCAGCACGTCACAGGAGTGGCGCACAGCCAGCAGCAAACTCTCCAGGTGCCCGAGGAAATGGTTCAGATCCCGCGCCAGGGCCCCCAGCTCATCCCCGGATCGCCAGTCGACCCGCACGGTCAGGTCGTTCTCCTGCACCAGGCGCTTGAAGGTCTGGTGCAGGGCCATAAAGCCCAGATGCAGATCCCGCACTACCCGCCAGCAGACGAAGGTGGTCAGGACGATGCACAGCAACACGCCAACCGCCCCCCACCAGAAGTCACTGGCACTCCCGACCCGCATCTGTTCAACCCGCTCGAAGAGCTGCTGATAGAGGCTGTCTTCTATCTCCTTGAGCAGGCCTATCTTGTCGGTACTCAAGGCAAACCAGGCCTCCGCATCGACACCAAAACCGCCGCTTGCCGCCTTGTCCAGGGCCAGTTTCTCCATGGCGGCCACCTTGGCCACCACGGGTGAGGCGAGGCTGTCGTTCAGCAACTGACGCTGGGCTGGACTCGCCACCGCCTGGAAACGTTCGAGATAGGTGTTCTGGGCCGCCAGCAGGGAAATGAACTGCTGCAACAGCGCAGGCGTGAAGCTGTCACGGCCAAAGACGTTGCTGAGCGTCGCCCGCTCCAGCCCCGCACGCTCCTTGCTCTGCAGGAAGGCAGCGTAGGCATTGGTCTGCAGGGCGATGGTGGCATCCATGCTGTCGACACTTATCTTGTCCACTACCGCCAGCAAGGCGGTCACGAGGCGGGTATAGAAGCCGACCTGTTCCGCCATCTCGACCCCCAGGGCGCTGACCCGCTCACGCATGGCGGTGAGTCCCGCCACTCCTTGCTGCACCTCGGTCAGCGCCAGCAAGGCAGGATCCTGATGAAAACGCTGCAACAGGCTGTCCACCACCTTGCGCTGGGCAGGCAGCGCATCGCGAAACTTGCTGCCGCCAGAACCGAGGAAGCGGCCGACATGCCGCGCTCCCGTTGCAGCTCATGGGCCAGCTGCGCCGCCTCCTTCACCACCGCCAGCGCGACCAGGGCGCCGCTCATCTCCTGTTCGACCCGATAACGTTCATAGACGTACCGGCCGGAGAAAAACAGCAGGGCCAACAGCGGCAGACAGACCACCAACATCATCTTGTGTGCCAATCCCAGCTTCTTCATCGTCCTCTCCCTCCATGGTTGACGTCGCCCATTATAAGCACAGGTGTTTCAAAATGGCCCTCTTGCCGTCCCATGGCGGCAGATAAGGGACAAGGGCACGCTTTTTTGCCATAATGCCGCCTCCTTTCACGCCGACCGAGATACCATGACCGACGCCGTTCACACCCTCAAGGGCCGTTTTCGCGGCTTTTACCCCGTCGTCATCGATGTTGAAACCGCCGGATTCAATGCCAAGACCGATGCCCTGCTGGAAATAGCCGCCCACACCCTCAAGATGGATGAGCAGGGCTGGCTCGTCCCTGACCAGATCTTCCATTTTCATGTCCAGCCTTTTGAGGGCGCCAATCTGGAGAAAGCGGCGCTGGAGTTCACCGGCATCGACCCCTTCAACCCGCTGCGGGGCGCGGTGGACGAGAAGGAAGCACTCACCGAGATCTTCAAGGGGGTGCGCAAGGGCATGAAGGAGCAGGATTGTGGTCGCGCCATCATAGTGGCCCACAACGCCACCTTCGACCACGGCTTCGTGATGGCCGCCGCCGAGCGGGCCGGCCTCAAGCGCAATCCGTTCCACCCCTTCGCCACCTTCGACACCGCCGCCCTCTCGGGTCTTGCCCTGGGGCAGACGGTGCTGGCCAAGGCCTGTCAGAGCGCCAATATCCCCTTTGACAACAAAGAGGCCCACTCGGCCCTCTACGACACCGAGCGCACCACAGAGCTCTTCTGCCACATCGTCAATCGCTGGAAGAGCCTGGGAGGCTGGCCTCTGGCCAACCCGGATGAAATGACGGACACCGAAGACGAGGGCTGAACACTCCCAGCCCCTGCCCAGACAGGCTGCCCATGGCAGCCTGTCTGCATGAGGGGACCTGTCTGGGCAACGAAGAAGGGCCATTTTCCCGGTTCCCGTTCACCGCCAGCAGAAGATGCGTCCCTTGGCCGGGATCCGCCGATTTTTTTCTCGACATTTAGCCTGTTTTTCGCAAACTAGCTGGCTTTCACACGACTGACAGCAACACAATCCATAAGGAAATCAAATGAATCCTGTTGTTATCGCGGTGGCGCTGATGCTGGTGCTCAGCCTGCTGCGGATCAATGTGGTGGTCTCCCTCGCCATCGGTGCCATCGTGGGTGGCCTGCTCGGCGGACTCTCCCTCGAGCAGACCCTCAGCACCTTCACCGGCGGCCTGGGCGGCGGTGCAGAAATCGCCCTCTCCTACGCCATGCTGGGGGCGTTCGCGGTAGCCATCTCCCGCTCCGGCATCACCGATCTGCTGGCCCGCAAGGTCATCAACCAGCTCGGCAAGGATGCCAGCAGCACCCGCATTCTCTGGGTCAAGAGCCTGCTGCTCACCTCGGTGCTCGCGGTCTCCATCTCCTCCCAGAACCTGATCCCGGTGCACATCGCCTTCATTCCCATCCTGATCCCGCCGCTGCTGCATGTCATGGCCCAGATGCAGATAGACCGCCGTCAGGTGGCCTGCGTCATCACCTTCGGCCTGACCGCTACCTACATGCTGCTGCCGGTGGGCTTTGGCGGCATCTTCCTGAACAACATCCTGGCCAAGAATCTCGTCGACAACGGCGTACCGGTGGAATTCAGCCAGTTGCCCCTGGCGATGGCCATCCCGGTATTCGGCATGTTCCTCGGCCTGCTCATCGCCGTCTTCTTCAGCTACCGCAAGCCGCGTCAGTATGATCTGGAGAAGATCCTGGCCGCCGAACCCGAGACGGTCGAGCTCAATCTCAACCACATCTGGGTCGCCCTGCTGGCCATCGCCGTGGCACTCGGCCTGCAACTGATGACCAACAGCATCGTGCTGGGGGCGCTCGCAGGCTTCATCATCTTCACCTGCGGCGGCGTCATCAAATTCCGCGAGAGCCAGGATGCCTTCACCCAGGGTGTGCGCATGATGTCCCTCATCGGCTTTATCATGATCTCGGCCGCAGGCTTCGCCGCCGTCATGAAGGAGACCCACGGGGTGGAGAGTCTGGTGCAGTCCGTCTCCACCATGATGGCCGGTCACAAGGGACTGGCGGCCTTCCTGATGCTGCTGGTGGGCCTGCTCATCACCATGGGGATCGGCTCCTCCTTCTCCACCGTGCCCATCATCGCCACCATCTATGTGCCCCTGTGCATCCACCTCGGCTTCTCGCCCATGGCGACCATCGCCCTGGTGGGCACCGCGGGCGCGCTGGGGGACGCGGGTTCCCCCGCCTCCGACTCGACGCTCGGCCCCACATCGGGCCTCAATGCCGACGGTCAGCACGACCACATCTGGGACAGCGTGGTGCCAACCTTCATCCACTACAACATCCCCCTGGTGATCTTCGGCTGGATTGCCGCCATGGTGCTCTGAGTCCATCCCGAGCAGACAGACAAAAGGCGACCCCGGAGTCGCCTTTCTTGTCTTGCACATGCCTCAGATGGCCGGTTGCAGCCCCCGCCTGCCGGCCAGGGCGCAGAGACAGGCAACCAGGGCCAACCCCATGCCGGCTGCTCCCACCCCGAGCCAGTGTCCCTGTTGCCAGACCAGCATCCCGAGGCTGGAGCCGAGGGTTCCCCCCAGGAACATGCCGGTCATGAAGAGGGTATTGATACGCCCCCTGGCCTCAGGTCTCAGACCATAGATGCGCTGCTGATGGGCGATGAGTGCGCTCTGCACTCCGAGATCCAGCAAGATGACCCCGCACGCCAGCCCGGCCAGAGAGAGCCACAGCTCGAAGCAGATCCAGGCAAGCACCACCAGCACGGCACCGGCCAATACCACTGGTCTGGCCCCCAACCGATCCGCCATCCGGCCTGCCAGAGGGGCCGCCACCACCCCAGCCACCCCGATGACGCCGAACAGACCCGCCACGTCGGCCCCCAACCCATAGGCAGGTTCGGCCAGGTAGAACGCCAGCACGGTCCAGAAGGCGCTGAAGGAGGCAAACAGCAAGGCCTGGGTCAGGGTCGCGCTGCGCAAGGCGGGCTCCTCGCGCCACAGACCGACCAGAGAGTGAAGCAGACGGCCATAATCGAGAGGAGAGCGCGGCAATCCGGACGGTATCATCCTGGCCATCAGCAGGGCCCCCGACAGGGCCAGGGGAATGGCCAGCCAGAACATGGCGCGCCAACTGCCATAGGCGGTGACCAGGCCGGCGACGGTGCGGCTGAGCAGTATCCCGGCCAGCAGGCCGCTCATCACGCTGCCGACCACGGCACCACGGCGGGCGGGATCTGCCAGGGTCGCCGCCACCGGAACTATCTGCTGGGCCGCCGTGGCCCCGATGCCGAGCAGGACTGAGGCCAGCATCAAGGTGGTGGCACTCGCGGCCGTGGCCGCCAGCAGGGAAGCCAGCGCGATCAGTGCAAACTGCCCCGGAATGAGCCAGCGGCGCTCGACTACATCGCCAAGCGGCACCAGCAAAAGCAGACCCATGGCATAGCCAAGCTGGGTCAGCATGGCGATCAATGGCATGCCCGAGTGCCCGGGAAAGTCCTGCGCGATCACCGCCAACATGGGCTGGTTGTAGTAGATGTTGGCAACTGCCAGGCCGCATGACAGGGCCATGGCGAAGAGCAGGGAGGGGCCGGGGGTTGCGGCCCCTCCGGCAGAAGGCGATGTACTCATGATCTTCTCCTCGTGTTAGAAGGGCTCCCGCCAGGATACGGGCCCCATGCGCACAGCCTACCCGGGGAGCGTCGCCACCAGTAGAGCGGTGGGGACCATAACAGTTATTCCGCTGGCGTATGCCCCACGCCGGGCAGGCCGGTCACGAATGCCAGAAAGGCGCTAGCCTTGGCACCGGGCTGGCGACCTGCCGGGAGCAGGCTCCAGAGCTCCTGCATGGGCAGTTGCCATTCGGGCAGCACCGCCACCACCTCGCCGCGGGCAAGCTCGGGGGCAAACATCCACTCCGAGGCGATACCGAGCCCCAGTCCTGCCAGCACGGCGGCGCGCATGCCTTCGGCCGCCGAGACCGTCAGCCTGCCTTCTCCGGAAACCACCCTCTCCTCGACGCCGCGGCGAAATCGCCACTGCAGCCCCACTCCGGGCCGTGGACTGTAAAGCACCAGATCATGCTGTTGCAGAGCCTGAGGGGTCTCAGGCTCTCCTTTGGCGGCCAGATAGGCCGGCGTCGCCAGCACCCGCACGTCGCTTCGGGCGAGGCAGCGGGCGACCAGCGACGAGTCAGCCTGTTTGCCGATCCGCAGAGCCACCTCGATGCCCGCCGAAATGAGATCCACATTGCCGTCATCCAGCAGGATCTCCAGATCCAGTCCCGGGTGAGCCTCCAGAAAACCGGCAAGATGGGGAATGATATGCAGGCGGGCGAAGGTGACGGGAGCGCTCACCCGCAGACGCCCGCTCAGCCCGGCCCGGCATTGCTGCACCATGGCATCGGCCTCGTTGACCTGGGCCAGGATCTCTCTCGCCCGCAGATAGTAGGCCTCTCCGGCCTCCGTGGGCGCCAGCCCCCGGGTCGAACGCAGCAACAGGCGGCTGCCAAGGTGCGCCTCAAGCTGGGCAATCAATCTGGAAACCGTGGGTTGCCCCATCCCCAGTCGGCGGGCCACCGCCGAAAACGAGCCGGTCTCCACCGCCAGCACGAACACCTCCATCACCCCCAAGCGATCCATTTATGGCTCCTCTGCCCTGTGGCACTGTTCGTGGCACAAGGTAGCACCGGGCCTGCCCTCTCGCACCCTCGTTCTGGCAGGAGGCACAAGAAAACCGCGTCAAGGGCGGTGCTGCCATGGAAGAAAGGTGTCGGGATGAAATATCAACCAGGAACAATCGAACAGAGGGACTCGAAGACAAGGCTACAGGAGCTCGATTGCCCCAAGGCTACCCCAGTGCCACTTCCTGAATAGCGGCGCTGTGGGCGAAATAGCGGTGACAGAACTGCATGAACTCCGGCAGCGGCAAGGGACGCGAGTAGAAATAACCCTGGATCTCATCCACCCCTATGGTGAGCACCGCCTTGAGCTCATCGCTGTTTTCCACCCCTTCTGCCACGACACGCACCCCCAACTGATGAGAGAGGGTGGTGATGGTCTCGACGAACAGCGCCTGACGGGGATCCTTGTCGATGGCGGTGATGAAGGAGCGGTCGATCTTGAGCTTGTCGAAAGAGAGTTCACGCAGGTAAGAGAGCGAGGACCAGCCGGTCCCGAAGTCATCGAGGGCCACCCGCACCCCTATCTGGCGCAGGGAGTGAATGATCTGCTTGCTCAGGGCGATGTCATCAAGGGCGATGGTTTCGGTCAGCTCCACTATCAACTGGTGCAGCCCCAACGGCCCATCTTCCATCTTCTCTTCAATCTCCCTGGCCAACCCCATGTTGAACATGGAGTTGGAGAGGTTGATGGAGATCTCGAGCGGTGCTAGCACCTCCTCCGGGAAGCCGGACAGATCGAGCTGCATGCGCCGGATGATCCAGCCCCCGAGCGCCTCGCCCAACCCGTTCTCTTCTGCCAGCGAGATGATGTCGAGGGGGGCAATAAAGCCATATTCCGGATGATGCCAGCGGATCAGCGCCTCGGCCCCCAGCCTCACTACACTCTGGCCGCGCACGATGGGCTGATAGTAAAGGGCCAGTTGCGGGCATTGCGGGCATTGCGGGCATTGCGGGCAGTGGATAAGCTCCCGCAGCTCGGTCGACAGCCGGCGTTTGCGCTGATAGTGCTGATACATGCTGCTGGAGAAGAGCACATTGTCATTCAGCCGTTTGCGCTTGGCGCTGTCGAGGGCGATATCGGCAAACAACAGCATCTCTTCCGGTGAATGATCCGGTTTCACGTACTGGCTGGTGCCCATGAAGACCCGCACCCGGTGCGCCGGATCGGCGGCAAACACCAGATCCGCCAGCTCGCTGCGCAGTTGCTCCAGAAACGGGAAGCGCAGATAGGTGGGCATGGTGCCGGTGATGATGAGGGTGAACTCGTCACTGCCGGTTCGGGCAGCGAAGATCCCCTGGCCAGAGGCGGCCTTGATCCGCGCCGCAAGCCGTTTGAGCAAGGCGTCCCCCACTTCGTAACCCAGACTGTTATTGACCTCCCTGAAATGCCCCAGATCCATGAGGCAGACGGTGATGCTGCTGCGCCGCCCGGGGTGGCTGGTCCACTGCTGGAGGTGCTTGATGAGCGCCGCCCGGTTAGGGAGACGGGTGAGAGGGTCGTTCCACGCCAGAAAATGCTGGCGACGCACTTCGCGAAACAGCACCATCAACATCACCATAGTCGCCAGCATCAGAAACCCCAGGATGAAGAAGTTCTGGGTTCTCGACTCGTTGAGCAGCTCACGCTGGGCGATGGCAGAAGGCCCGGTAAAGTTTTTCACCATCACGTCCCGCACCCCGCGCATCTCGTCATCGAGTGCGGCCGTGAACATCTTGAGTGCGGGGGAATCCGGCTCCCCTTGCACCACATCCTGCTCATAATGTTCGAAGAGAGCGAGGATCTTGCCGACCGCCTTGTCCGCACCGAATCGGGCCCTGACCGACTTTGCCTCCTCCCCGTGCAGGAAGACATTGAGCCGGTTCCAGGCAATGTCAAAGCGTTTGTTCATCTCCTCCCGGCTGACGGCACCGGCACGATAGAGCTGCAAGCCCTTCTCGAAGGCGTGGATCTCCAGCTCGAGCTGGGCCAGTGCCCAGGCGGAGAGCTGGGTGTAGCGCGTCACCTCATTGAACGCGCGGTCATAGTTCCAGACCGACCAGAGGGTCACCCCCAAAAAGGTGGTCACCATCAGGATCAGGCTCAAGAACTTGCTGCTCAGCATCTTATTTGCTCTCCAGCGCCGTCAGCTGCCACACCATCCGGCTGTGATAGATCTCCTTGTTGAGTTCGGGATGGTCGGTGAGGGGATAAATGACCCAGAGCGGCCCCTTGTTGCGCAGGGTCAGAGCCTTGCCATCCTGCTTCTCGGCCACCAGCACCGGGTACTTCTCCCCGTCTTCCAGCGGCAGTGCGGCCCAGTATTCATTGACCGCGAGGGCCTTGACCTCCTGGCTCTTGAGACCGTAGATCCTGACCAGGTCCCGCAGCAACACCCCGCGATAGAGGTGCTCCCCCTCGGTCCAGGGCGTCCCCGTCTTAACTTCCGTCTGCGGCAAGGCCTCAAACTCGGCACGGGTCAGCACCACCTCCCCCTTGCCATTGCAGCACCCCGCCCCCGCAATTCTGAAGAAGGGCTCCTCCGCCAACACCATACCCGACACGAGCCATCCAGATATCAGCAACACCTTGCCAAGCCACTTGCCCATCACGCACCTCCCTGTCATACGGTTTATTTATTCATCTCACTCTGCTGACTCATATGCAAACAACAGAATGCACCTTCAGACCAAAGTCGCAGTCGTTTGCAACCAGCAACGATTGTGCGTCTTCCAAAAGTATCCAATCGATTCCCAAAGAATGACACCAGGCGCCACCCCCAGGCAAATGGATTGCACCATTTTTCTTTCACTGGCTCCTCATCAAACCGGATGCCCACCACGGCCGGAAAAAGGTGACAATCTTCGCTACGCATCTGAAAAAAAGACACAAAAAGGGCCACTCCATGGAGCGGCCTTCTCATCAGTGCAGTCAGGGTTTAGCTGTCGCGGCGCTTGTTGCCACCGAATTTGCGACCCTTGTCGAAACCGCCTTCACGGCGATCCTTGTTGAAGGGACGGTCACCCTGGGGACGGCGATCCTTGTTGAAAGGACGGTCGCCACGGAACGGACGATCACCACGGGGCGGACGGGGAGCAGTGTTGCCACCGGCCGGCACTTCGGTGTAACGGGTGATCTGCAGCGGACGCTGGCAGACACGGGCCTTCTTGATCACTTCCAGCACCTCGGCGCTCATGCCCTTGGGCAGATCGACGGTGGAGAAGTCATCGGCGATGTCGATGTTGCCGATGAAGCGGCTCTCGATGTTCGCTTCGTTGGCGATGGCACCCACGATCTGGCCCGGCTTGACGCCGTGATGGGCGCCCACGTCGACACGGTAACGCTCCATCTCCACGTCCGGGTTGTCTTTCAGCGGACGCGGTTCGAGGGACGGCATGCGACGGGCCGGACGATCGCCACGGTCACCGAAGTCACGACCGCCACGGTCGTTGAACTCACGACGCTCGAAGCCACCGCGATCGTTGCCAGCGTTGAACACCGGATCCGGAATGGAGTCATCCAGCAGCAGCGGTTGATCGCCCTGTACCAGCTTGGCCAGTGCAGCAGCCAGCTCCAGCGGATCGGCAGAATCTTCTTCAATCAGCTCGTTCACCAGGTTGTGGTAGATCTCGAGCTCTTCACCCATCATGGTTTCGCGGATGCGCTCCTTGAACTTGGCCAGACGGTGCTGGTTGATGTCCTCGGTGCTCGGCATCTTCATCGGCTCGATGGCTTGACGAGTGGCGTGCTCGATGGCACGCAGCATGCGACGCTCGCGCGGTGCCACGAACAGGATGGCTTCACCCTTGCGACCGGCACGGCCGGTACGGCCGATACGGTGAACGTAGGATTCGGTGTCGTAGGGAATGTCGTAGTTCACTACGTGGGTGATGCGCTCAACGTCCAGACCGCGGGCAACTACGTCGGTGGCGATCAGAATGTCCAGCTGGCCCTGACGCAGCTTGTCAACGGTACGCTCACGCAGTTTCTGCGGGATGTCGCCGTGCAGCGCTTCACAGGCGTGGCCACGAGCGGCCAACTTGCCAGCAAGCTCTTCAGCGGCGTTCTTGGTACGCACGAACACCAGCAGGGCTTCGTAGGATTCCACTTCCAGCAGACGAGTCATGGCGTCCAGCTTGTGCAGACCGGTCACCTGCCAGTAACGCTGGCGAATGGTGGTTGCGGTCGCGGTCTTGGAGGCGATCTTGATCTCTTTGGGCTGCTTCAGGTGCTTCTGGGCAACACGACGGATCTGCTCCGGCATGGTGGCAGAGAACAGGGCAACCTGACGACCGGCCGGGCACTGATCCATGATCCAGTCCACGTCGTCGATGAAGCCCATGCGCAGCATCTCGTCTGCTTCGTCCAGCACCAGGGCTTTCAGGCCAGAGAGGTCCAGGTTCTTGCGACGGATCAGGTCCATCACGCGGCCCGGGGTACCCACGACAACCTGAGCACCGCGGCGCAGGGCGCGGGTCTGGGTTTCGTAGGAGGCGCCGCCGTAGATGGGCAGCACGTGGAAATCAGGCATGTGGTGGGCATAGCGTTGGCACGCTTCAGCCACCTGCAGGGCCAGTTCACGAGTCGGCGCCAGCACCAGGATCTGGGTGTTACGGTTACCAGCTTCCAGACGAGACAACAGAGGCAAGGCAAAAGCAGCGGTCTTCCCTGTACCGGTTTGTGCCTGCCCCAGCAGATCGTGTCCCGCCATCAGGTGGGGGATTGCTGCGGCCTGGATGGGAGACGGGCGCTCATAGCCCACGTCCTGCAGCGCTTTCAATACGGGCGCGGCCAGTCCAAGCTCACTAAAAAGGGGCAGTTGTTCGGTATCAGACATAGATTCTTCCAGATTAAGGCAGGCGGCTAACACCGCGGAATAGCAAAAAGGCGGCGATTATAGCGCCACTTTGTTCTGCTGTCTTGAAAAATGTGATAGGTGTCTCAAGACGTTGGCAATTATAGAGGGATCTCGCGACTATGGCTTGCTTATTTTTCACTCATGATGCGTTATTGCGGATCACGCTTCGCCAGAGTCCTTGTCCCGCTTGTGCTTGAGCACCGCCATGGTCAATCGGCTGGTGCACAATAAACGACCACGTTCATCGCGAATCTCGATCTGCCACACCTGAGTCGTCGCCCCCAGATGCAGCGGCGCGCAGCGCCCCGTCACCACCCCTTCCCGCTTGGCCCGTAGGTGATTGGCATTGACCTCCAGCCCCACGCAATAACTCTCCTCCCCCACCGCCATGTTGGCCGCAAGCGATCCCAGCGTTTCCGCCAGCACCACGGAGGCGCCGCCGTGCAGCATGCCGAGCGGCTGATGGGTGCGATGATCCACCGGCATGGTGGCCTCCAGCCAGTCGGGGCCAAAGGCGGTGTAGACGATGTCGAGGTGGGCCATCAGGGTGTTGCGGGAGCTGGCGTTGAGCCCCTCCAGGCTCATGGGTTTGCGCCAGATGGGGCTGCTTTCTTGACTCATGGTGAGCGGACTCCTTGCGTGATCAACGGGTTATCGCTGCGCTGTAGTGGCAAACCAGCAGTGTCGGCGAAAAAGGAGCAAAAAAAAAGATGCCCACGCCGGGGCATCTTGCATCGAGATTGACCCTCACCAGGGATAGGTCACCCCTGGCCACTCGGCCCAAGGGCCGTCCCGCCCCGGCAGGCGCGGCTCGGACCAGCGCCATACCTTGCCGAGCCAGGTGCGCAGTTCGGCTTCGAGTTCGCTGTCAGTGAGCGGCACCTCGGCCACCTTCCAGAAGAAGAGCTCCACCTGCACCTCCGGCAGCACCGACGGATAGAGGTAAACCCCGCCCCAGAAGCGGGGCTCCCTGTCCGGGCTCCAGAGGCCATAGGCAAAGGAGCGCTTGGCCAGAAACTCGGAGTGCTGCCACTCCAAGTCGGCCTCGTGCTGACTCAGGCTGAAATGGGCGGAGGGCCACACATCGTCCGGGCGAAACAGCTGATGGAGCTGATCCCGCTCGCGCAGGATGGCGACAAACTCCACCACGGCCTGGGACGGCGTGGTGGGGAGCAACAGAAAATGCGGGTGCCGATATGCCTTTGGCACCCGGAATCCCTTGGGAAAGTGGAGCATCAGAGCAGTTCCAGCAGGGCTTGCAGCGGGTGCTTGAGCTTCTCCCCCTCCATCCGCTTGACCTGGCTGCGGCACGAATAACCGGTGGCCAGGCAGCGAGCCTTGGGCAGGCGTTCAAGAGGTTCGGCCCAGCTCAGACCGTAGATCCCCTTGGAGTTCTCCACCTGTTTGGCGTCGTGACCATAGGTGCCCGCCATGCCGCAGCAACCCACCGACACCGGCTGCAAACGCGCACCGAAGCGGCCGAACAGGGTGCTCCAGTCACCGTGGGTGGTGGGCTTGGCGGTCTTCTCGGTGCAGTGGGCAAACAGATACCAGGGGTCGGTGCCAGCCTCTTCCCGCAGCGGCAGCGCCTCGGCAGGCAGGGAGAGCAGCCACTCCTGGGGCAGCAGCACCTGGAAATCGCCGCGGGCGGGGCCGAGCGCCTTCACGTACTCGTCCCGGTAGCAGAGCACCAGAGAGGGGTCGACCCCCACCATGGGGATGCCGAGGGCCGCCACCTTGTTGAGGAACTGGGCGCTGCTGGCAGCAGTGCGGGCGAAGGCGCGCAGGAATCCCTTCACGTGCTGAGGCTTGCCGTTGGGTTTGAACGGCAGCAGGTAGGGCTGATAACCCAGCTTGCTGGCCAGCTTCACCAGGTCACGCACCACGGGGGCGTCGTAGTAGCTGGTGAAGGGGTCCTGCACGATGAGCACCACTTTTTGGCGCTGCTCGGGGCTCATGGCCTCGAGGCCTGGCAGATCGAAATAGCGGGCGCGGTGATCCCGCAGCTCCTCGGCCAGGGTCGGCACGGAGAGCAGCGGCACATCCACCATGCCGATGCTCTTCTCGGTCGCCTTCTGGGCCCACTCTTTTTCGAGGAAGAAGTTGACCAGCTTGGGGGCCTTGGCCAGCAGGGGCGCATAGCTTTCTACCGTGCCCACGAAGTAATCCTTGGGGCCGCGCAGATATCGGCTGTGATAGAGCTGCATGAAGCGGGCGCGGAAGGTGGGTACATCCACCTTGATGGGGCACTGGCTGGTGCATGCCTTGCACGCAAGGCACCCCTCCATCGCCTCCATCACCTCGTGGGAGAAGTCATACTCGCCCCGGGCGCGGGCCACCGTATTGCGGAACTTGTCGACGATCTGCTTGAAGCGTAGACCCCCGCTTTGCAGCGCCACCTCTTCGGCAAGGGGATCGAAGCCCTGCTCCGACAACTGGCGCAGCCATTCACGCATCAGGCCAGCCCGCCCCTTGGGGGAGTGACGGCGGTCGCGGCTGATCTTGACCGAGGGGCACATGGGGGAGTCGGTCTCGAAGGTGAAACACAGACCGTTGCCGTTGCAATCGAGGGCCCGTGTATAGCTCTCGCGCACGGCAATCGGGATCTGGCGGTCGAACTTGCCGCGCTTGGGCCCGTCCACCGAGACAAGCGAAGCGCCGCTGCCATAAGGCATGCAGATCTTGCCCGGGTTGATGCGGTTGGCCGGATCGAACGCCCCCTTGACCCGTTGCAGCTCTTCCCACAGCTCGCCGAAGAAGGCGGGGCTGTATTCGGAGCGAAAGCCCTTGCCGTGCTCCCCCCACATCAGGCCGCCGTATTTGGCGGTCAGCGCCACCACCTGATCCGAGATGCGCCGCAGCAGCACCTCCTGCTCGGGATCGCACAAGTCCAGCGCCGGGCGCACGTGCAGCACCCCGGCATCGACATGGCCGAACATGCCGTAGTCAAGGCCGTGAGCGTCCAGCAGGGCGCGAAACTCCATGATGAAGTCCGCCAGGGATTCCGGCGGCACGGCGGTGTCTTCGGTGAAGGCCACCGGCTTCTTGCGCCCCTCGGCGTTGCCGAGCAGCCCCACCGACTTCTTGCGCATGCCATAGATGGTCTCGATGCTCGGCAGGTGGTCGCACACCTGATAGCCAATGACCCCCGCCTCCCCCCTGGCCAGCAGGGCGTCGATGCGCCGGCACAGCTCCTCCACCTTGGCCTTGTGTGCATCCTCGTCGGTGTCGGCAAACTCGACGATGTTGAGCCCCTGCAGATCCTTGCCGGGCACATCCTGGATGAGATCCTTCACCGAGTGCCAGATGATGTCGGCGCGGGCCAGTCCCAGCACCCGGGAGTCCACCGTCTCCACCGACAGGGCGTGGGCCTGTACCATAAAGGGGGCATTTCTGAGCGCGGAGGGGAAGCTGTCGTACTTGACGTTGACCAAGGTGCGGTAGCGCGGGATGGGGGTGATGTTGAGGCGGGCTTCGGTGATGAAGCCCAAGGAGCCTTCCGAGCCGCACAGCACCCGGCTCACGTCCAGAGTGTCGGTATCGGGCTGATAGAGGTGCTTGAGATCGTAACCGGTCAGAAAGCGGTTGAGCTTGGGGAAGGTGGCTTCGATGTCGGCGCGCCGCTCGCGGCCGATGCGATAGAGGGTGCGATAGATCTCCCCTTCACGGGTCTCGAGGGCCAGCTTGTCCGCCAGACGCTGGCCGGTCACCGGCTCGGTCGCCATGAGATCGCCGTTTTCCAGCACGGCCTTGAGGCCGAGCACATGATCCGAGGTCTTGCCGTACACCAGCGACCCCTGCCCCGAGGCGTCGGTGTTGACCATGCCGCCTAAGGTGGCGCGGTTGGAGGTGGAAAGATCCGGCGAGAAGAAGTAGCCGTGGGGCTTCAAATAGGCGTTGAGCTGGTCTTTGACCACCCCTGCCTGGGCCCGTACCCAGCCCTCTTCCAGATTAATTTCCATGATCTGGTTCATATGGCGCGAGAGATCGACGATAATGCCGCCGCCCAGGGATTGGCCATTGGTACCGGTACCGCCGCCGCGAGGGAAGAAACTCAAGGTTGCGTACTCGGGCCCCTGGGCCAGCTTGAGCATCACCGCAATATCGTCCGCACTGCGCGGATAGAGAACCGCCTGAGGTACTACCTGATAGACGCTGTTATCCGTCGCCATCGCCAACCGGCTTGCATAAGACTTTTCGATATCACCACGAAATGCTGATCGCGCCAGCAACTCAAGAAACTGCAGGGTTGTAGATGACAAACTGTCCTGGTAATCGAGTCTCGGGATCATGAATCCTTGTTCCCATCCTTTGCTTGATGCCGGCATTCCGGCGACAACGACCGTTCGGGCCTGCCTCTTTGCGGGTGTCCGAACCAGTCCGCTCACATGTGAGCGGGCAGTATATCAGCTAGAAAACCGCTTGCGCGCGCAATCTTCACCATTTGAAAGGAGGACTTTTATGGCTCGCTACAGCCATGTTATCAGTACGCTTATTCGCACCGAAAAACAGGCGCTGACCCTGTCGCTGTTTGGTTGCATCACCTTTGCCATTTTCGGGATCGGCTATGGTCTGTTCGTCGGTTCCAACGCCATCATGCTGGACGGCATCTTCACCCTGTTCAGCATGGGCATGACGGGCCTTGGGCTCATCACCGCCTACCTGGTTACCCGCCCCTCCGACGCCCGTTTCCAATACGGCTACGCCCATTTCGAACCCATCGCCAACGTCATCAACGGCGCCATCATTCTGCTGCTCTGCCTCGGTGCCCTCTATGGCGGCATCACCTCCCTGCTGGCGGGCGGACGGGAGATCGATCTCGGCCACGCCCTCATCTATGCCGTCGTCTCCACCTTCTTCTGCAGCATCCTCTATCTCATCGAGGCCGACGTGGCCGAGCAGGTCAACTCCGAGCTGGTGCGGGTGGACTCCAAGGAGTGGCTGGTGGATACCCTGCTCAGCGCCACCCTGCTCATCGGCTTTCTGGTCGCCATCGGGCTCGATACCCTGGGTTACGGCCACTACAACCGCTACATAGACCCCATGCTGGTCTCCCTGCTGGCCCTGTGCGCCACCCTCATTCCCATCAAGGTGCTCGGTCGCAACCTGCGGGAAGTGCTGAAGATCGCCCCCAAGGGAGAGGTCAAGCAGCGAGTCGAACACGAGATCGAGGCCCTGCGCCAGCGCCATGGCATCGAATGCTACAGCCACCTGGCGAAAAGCGGCCGCCGCTTCGATCTCGAGCTCAACATCCTGGTGGCCCCCGGCCAGGAGTGGCCCGTCGAGCGCCAGGATGCCCTGCGCCAGGAGCTCTGGTCCCGCCTCGGCGACACCCTGGGAGACGCCTGGCTGTCGGTCTGCTTCACCCGCGAGAAACGCTGGCTCTGATCCGGCGCTCGTCATTGCGCTGCAACGCGGGGCCCAGTCGCCCCGCGTCATGACTCCCGGCGCAACCGCCGCCAAGTTCCCTCCTCTGTCGAGGCCCCATCCTGCTTACCCCCTCACTCCTCGCGCCTTACCCCTGTCCCGTTCAACCCGCCAGGAGAAAACGTTTGCCACCCCTTCCGGATCAATATTCACTTTCATCCCAGGGAAAAATAATAAAAATTCGTTGCTAAAATAAAGTACCGACGCTATTTATTCCGATCAGGGATGAAGGCTATTTCCTGCCTGGCAATGGAATTGTTGTTAACCGGAAAAATAAAATAATAAATCTCGTATCATTAAACAGTTGAGGTAATGTCCATGAAGAAAGTACTGATCGCTGCCATAACCCTAGCCATGGCGGGTGCGGCGAGCGCCGCCATTCCACAGTTGAATTATCAGTGCCCGGGTCAAATCCAGATGCACAGCGATGAAGGTGGCCCCGTCTATATCAATGGCAAGGAGGCCAAACTCAAGAAGTACAGCGAGGAGTTCTACGAGGCCAAGGGCGCCGGCGTCACCCTCTCCATCAGCAACACCGGGGGCCAGTACGATGTCTCCTACACCAGCAAGAAAGGCTCGGGTACCTGCCAGCCAGGCTCCTCTGCGGCCCCTGCTGCAGCCACTGCCTCAGCCACTGCCCACAAGGCCAGTCTCGCAGAGAAAGCCTGTCTCAAGGCGGTCTCCGACAAGACAGACGTGGCACAACAGCAGCTCCAGGTGATCGACGTGATGGACTCGGAAGCCGGGGTTGGCGTCACCATCAAGGTGCCGGGCGCAGAGGCTCCCTGGTCCTGTCTGAGCGACAAGAAGGGGCATGTTCAGGGCGCGGCCTATACCGGCAATTGACCTGACGACCAGGGTTAACGTCCCCTGAAACAACCCGTGTGAGCGCAAACGAGGAGGCCTGGGCCTCCTTGCTTTTTATACGCTGAATATATGATTCATGTGAATTAGTTGGTGGCGAACAAGTTAAATTTAGAATAATAACTCCATATCAAACACCATAACCCCCTCTATTCCTTCTTTCTCCCATGACACAGCCGCAATATTTCCCCCTGAAACAAATTATTACAAAAATAATGGATATATATGAGCCTGATGAATCCGGTTGTTGGTATCAGATCGTTTATTTTCCTTGTTCAGCACCTATGTTTGTGGTCGTGTCAATGTGTCGCTCTTTTATCTCCAGTCAAACTTGGCTGCGCATCAATGCCCCTTTCCCTTGCCTCTCCCGTTGGCAATCCCCTCGTCGCGTCCCCCTGACAGCCCCCTTGCCAAATGGCGGCGAGTCGTTATCATCAGGGCTCACTTTTGACCCGAGGTTTTATTGCCCATCATGGACAATCCCCGAAGTAGCCCTTCGTCTTTTCCCATCAAAGCCTATCTGTACCTGCTCAACCAACGCCTCTGAAGCGATCGTCTCCGTCACCACGGCCACGCCGTGACCACGATTCACTGCATCTGTCTTCATTGAGGTCAATCACATGGAATTCTTGCTGGACCCGTCAATCTGGGTCGGTCTGCTTACCCTGATCATCCTGGAAATCGTTCTCGGGATAGACAACCTGGTCTTCATCGCCATCCTGGTGAAAAAACTGCCCCCCGCCCAGCGGGACAAGGCGCGCATCATCGGTCTCTCCCTGGCCCTGCTGATGCGCCTGGGACTGCTCACCATCATGTCATGG
This sequence comes from Aeromonas sp. s9, assembly GCF_040907765.1. Lineage (NCBI taxonomy): Bacteria > Pseudomonadati > Pseudomonadota > Gammaproteobacteria > Aeromonadales > Aeromonadaceae > Aeromonas > Aeromonas sp. s9. The sequence continues at coordinate 15,927 of NZ_JBFOCK010000044.1, read as the reverse complement.
CTGGTCACCCTCACGGCTCCTCTGCTGCACATCTGGGATCACCCCTTCTCCGGTCGGGATCTCATCCTGATGGGAGGCGGACTCTTCCTGCTGTTCAAGGCCACCTCCGAGCTGCATGAGCGACTCGAGGCCAAGCCCGAGGAGCAAGGCGGCACCGGCGTCTATGCCGGGTTCGGGGTGGTGATCGCCCAGATCCTGGTGCTGGATGCGGTCTTCTCCCTGGACTCCATCATCACCGCCGTCGGCATGGTGGATCACCTGGGCGTCATGATGGCGGCCGTGACCATCGCCATGGTGGTGATGGTGCTCGCCTCCAAGCCCCTGACCCGCTTCGTCAACGCCCATCCCACTGTGGTGGTGCTCTGCCTGAGCTTCCTCTTGATGATCGGCTTCAGCCTGGTGGCGGAGGGCTTCGGCTTCCACATTCCGAAGGGCTACCTCTACGCGGCCATCGGCTTCTCGGTGCTCATCGAGTTCTTCAACCAGCTCGCCCAGCGCAGTGCCCTGCGCCATGAGGCGCGCCAGCCCCTGCGCGAGCGCACCACCGCCGCCATCTTCAAGCTGATGGGGGGGAACAAACGCTCAGCCCACCCGCAGGAGGACGAAGAAGAGGTGCAGACTCAGCCCCTGCCCCCTGGTTTCGGTGAAGAGGAGCGTTACATGGTGAGCGGCGTGCTGTCACTGGCCGAGCGTTCCATTCGCACCATCATGACCCCGCGCTCCGAGATGGAGTGGATCGACGTGAGCGACAGCGAGGACGAGATCCGTGCCCTGCTGCAACGGGCCCCCCACAGCCTGTTCCCGGTCTGTGACGGGGAGCTGGACGAGGTGATCGGGGTGGTCAAGGCTCGGGATCTGCTGTTTGCCCTCAACGAGGGGCAATCCCTGGCAGCGCTTGCCAGACAGAACGAGCCCGTCATCGTGCCCCAGACCATCAACGTGATCCGGCTGCTGGCGGAGCTGCGTCAGGCCAGGGGCAGCCTCATTCTGGTGGCGGACGAGTTTGGCGTCATCCAGGGGCTGGTCACCAACCACGATCTGCTGGAGGCCATCGTCGGCGAGCTGCCGGACGAGGACGAGACCCCCGATGTGGTGCGCGAGGGCGAGCATTGGCTCATCCACGGCACCACCAACATCCATCAGGTGGAGCAGGCACTGAACTGCGACGGGCTGGTGAGCGAGAGCGACGAGTACGTGACCCTGGCGGGCATGCTGCTCTCCCACTTCGGCAGCCTGCCCGACGTCGGTCAGCAGTTGCACCTCGGCCAGTTCTGCTTCGAGGTCATGGCCGTGAGCGAGCGGCGCATCGAGCGAGTACGGGTCACCCCACTCTCCCCCTGATCATCGGTGGCAATGCAGCAAAAGAGGGCCTTTGGCCCTCTTTTTTCTGGCGCGAGCCCGGCCCCTCCCGGGCCATTGTTGCGATAACGGCAATTCTCTTCTGCAATACCCCCTCTTTTTCACAATAATAATCCCCTTTAGAGTCACCTCACTCCCAAAGATTGAGGAATCCATCATGCACCACGATCCCCTGTTCTGCCCCCTTCGCCTCGGCCAGCTGCACCTTGCCAACCGCATCGTCATGCCCCCCATGACTCGCTCCCGCGCCAGCCAGCCCGGGGACGTGGCCAACGCCATGATGGCGACCTACTACGCCCAGCGTGCCGGGGCCGGCCTCATCATCAGCGAAGGCACCCAGATAGATCCCCTGGGCAAGGGCTACGCCTGGACACCGGGCATCCACAGCGCCGAGCAGGTGGCAGGTTGGAAGCAGGTAACCGATGCCGTCCACGCCGAGGGGGGCATCATGTTCGCCCAGCTCTGGCACGTGGGCCGGGTCACCCATCCTGACAACATCGGCAGCGCCCAGCCCCTCTCCTCCTCCGCCATCCAGGCCAAGGGAGTGAAGGTATTCGTCGACAACGGCAGCGATGCCCCGGGGTTTGTGGAGACCGTCACCCCGCGCGCCATGACCCAGGCCGACATCGACGCCGTGGTGGGGCAGTTTCGCCAGGCCGCCCGCAACGCCATGGAGGCGGGCTTTGACGGCATCGAGTTGCACGCCGCCAACGGCTACCTCATCAACCAGTTCCTCGACTCCGAGTCCAATACCCGCACCGACGGCTATGGCGGTTCGCTCGAAAACCGGCTGCGTTTCCTCAAAGAGGTGACCGAGGCGGTCTGTGACGAGATCGGTCCCGACCGGGTCGGGGTACGCCTTGCGCCGCTCACCACCCTCAACGGCACCGTGGATGCCAACCCCCAGGAGACCTATCTGGCCGCCGCGCGCCTGCTGGGCCAGCTCGGCGTGATCTATCTGCACGTCGCGGAAGCGGACTGGGACGACGCCCCCCTGATGGCGGAGAGCTTCAAGCAGGGGCTACGCGACGCCTTCCCCAACACCCTCATCTACGCCGGCAAGTACGATGGGGAACGCGCCCGCGCCGCCATCGAGGCGGGCTGGGCCGACATGATTGGCTTCGGTCGCCCCTTCGTGGCCAACCCCGACTTGCCGAACCGCCTGCGCCACGGCCATCCGTTCGCCCCCCATGATCCCGCCACCCTGTTTGGCGGCGGCGAGAAAGGGCTGACCGATTACCCCGTCTATGGGGCAGAGCGGGCATAAGGCGGCTGGCGCCGAACCTCTTCCCGGGCGGGCCCTCCAACAGGGGGCTCGCCTTGTTGTCTTGCCAGTGCAACAACAACCCAAGACATTGTTACGCCATGTGATTCAATCTGCGCCCCTCTCTTTCAAGGAGTCACCATGAACCATACCCAGGCCTGGTGCTGGCACGCCCCCGGCGAACCGGACCAGCTCACCCTCACCCGGCAAGCGCTCCCCACCCCCGGGCCCGACGAGGTCCTCGTCGCCAACCGGATCATCGCCTTCAATCCGGTGGACTGGAAACTCATCGAACAGGGTCATCCCCACTGGCAGCCAGGCCATGTGCCCGGCGTCGATGGCATGGGCACCCTGGTGGCACTGGGGGCCAATGTCACCCACCTGCGCCCCGGCACCCGGGTCGCCTATCACACCGACCTGCGCCACGGCGGCAGCTTTGCCCGCCACACCCTGGTGCCGGCTCGCGCCCTGATGCCGGTGCCCCATGCCCTGAGCGACGAGGCGGCCGCCGCGCTCCCCTGCCCCGGCCTCACCGCCTGGCAGGCGCTGGCCAAGCTGCCTCACCTGCACGGGGAGGCCCTGCTCATCACGGGGGCTGGCAGCAGTGTCGGCCGCTTCGCGGTGCAACTTGCCCTTAAGCAGGGGGCCTGCGTCTTTGCCAGCGCCAGCCCGCGCCACCACCAGTGGCTCAAACAGCTAGGCGTGCAGGGGGTGGCGGACTATCGGGATCCCGACTGGCTGGCCCAGTTGCAGGCCGCCAACGGCGGTGAACCCTTCGAGGGGATCATCGATCTGGTCTCCAGCCAGCAGGCAGAAGCCTTGCTGCCTGCCCTTGGCTATTACGGCCACATGGTGACGGTGCTCGGGCGCATCGCGCGCAATCCGCTGCCCGCCTTTAGCCATTGCCACTCATTGCACGAGATTGCCCTCGGCGCCCAGCACCCCTTTGGCTCGGACAAACAGTGGAGCCGTCTGGTAGCGGCCGGTGTCGCCATGATGGCGCAGATGGCGAGCGGCGAGCTGACCCTGCCGCCGCTGGTGGTGGGCGACTTCGACGCCCTGCCTGCCCTGCTCACCCGCGTCAAGCAGGAGGGACAAGGAGAGAAGTATCTGGTGCGGGTGGGTTGATACCCGCCCAACGATGGCACAAAGAGGCCCGCCAGCCATGGCGGGCCTCCTCCATTCAAGGTGTGCAAGGCGGCCTGCTCAGTGCAGGCTCACCCCGTGCAGGGCGGCATGGAGGCGAATGTCCCGGGTCAGACGCACCTTGTCCGCAAGGCTCAGCCAGCTCGCCTCCACCGCATTGAGGCACAGGCGGCAGAGCTGCTCCCGGCTGGCGCCGAGCGCTTGCACCAGCGCCCGGAAGTTGGCCGTCAGGTAGCCGCCAAAATAGGCGGGATCGTCGGAGTTGATGGTGACGCAGAGCCCCTGCTCCAGCAGAGTCAGCACGTTGTGGTGCGCCATCTCGTCAAACACCTTGAGCCGCACGTTGGAGAGGGGGCAGACGGTGAGCGGCAGCCGGGTATCCGCCAGATAGCTCAGCAGCTCGGGATCCTCGCTGCAGCGCACCCCGTGATCGATGCGCTTCACCTCAAGCTCCCGTATGGTCTGCCAGATGTACGCCGCCGGCCCCTCCTCCCCGGCGTGGGCCACCACCGGCAGCCCCAGCTCCCGGCAGCGGGCAAAGACCCGGGCAAACTTGCCGGGCGGGTTGCCAAGCTCGCTCGAGTCGAGACCGAAGCCGTGGATGCGGGAGAGGAAGGGGCTTGCCTCTGCCAGCGTGGCGAAGGCCGCCTCCTCGCTCAGGTGGCGCAGGAAGCTCATGATAAGGCGCCAGCTGATACCGAACACCCGCTCCGCCTCCTGCAGCGCCCGCTCTATGCCCCCCAGCACCGTCTCGAACGCAATGCCGCGAGCGGTATGGGTCTGGGGATCGAAGAAGATCTCCACGTGCACCACCTTGTCGGCGGCGCAGCGCTCCAGATAGGCCCAGGTGAGGTCAAAAAAATCCTGCTCGGTGACGAGCACGCTGGCCCCCAGGTAGTAGAGATCGAGGAAGGATTGCAGGCCGTCGAACTCATAGGCGGCCCTCAGGCTCGCCACGTCGGGCCAGGGCAGGGTCACGCCGTTGCGCTGGCCAAGGGCAAACATCAGCTCGGGCTCCAGGGTGCCCTCGATATGCAGGTGCAGTTCCAGCTTGGGCAAGCCGGCAATAAAGTGCTCCATGATGACGGCTCCATCGTCAGATCCTGTGCGGGCACCACCGGGGCGGCGCCCTCCCTTGTCTTCCATTGTGCACCCATCTGGCCCGCCGGGGGAGACTTGTCATCAAAGCGCCTTATAATGGCGTCACAAAAAACAACATAACTATTTGAAGATCTTGAGGGTTGGCGCAACGTTCCGCCGCCTCTTGCGCCTACACAAGGAGTCCCCATGAAAAAAAGCGTCATCTGCGACATCGACGGCGTCATCCTGCACAACAACGATCTGGTGCCCGGCGCCGATCGCTTCGTCCATCGCCTGCTGGAGCAGGGCAGCAAGCTGCTGTTTCTCACCAACTACCCGGCCCAGACCCAGAAAGATCTGCAAAACCGCTTCCGCTCCGCCGGCATCGAGGTGCCGGAGGAGTGCTTCTATACCTCCGCCATGGGCACCGCCGACTTCCTCAAGCGTCAGGACGGCAAGAAGGCCTATGTGATCGGCGAAGGGGCCCTGACCCACGAGCTCTACAAGGCGGGCTTCACCATCACCGACATCGATCCCGACTTCGTGGTGGTGGGGGAGACCCGCAACTACAACTGGTCCATGATGCAGCTGGGGGCCAAGTTCGTGGATCAGGGGGCCCGCTTCATTGCCACCAACCCGGACACCCACGGCCCATTGATGCACCCGGCCTGCGGCGCCCTGTGCGCCCCCATCGAGCGGATGACCGGCAAGAAGCCCTTCTACGTGGGCAAGCCGAGCGCCTGGATCATCCGCGCGGCGCTCAACCGGATGGAGGCCCACTCCGACGACACCATCATCATCGGCGACAACCTGCGCACCGACATACTGGCGGGCTTCCAGGCCGGTCTCGAGACGGTGCTGGTGCTCTCCGGGGTGAGCAAGGTGGCGGACATCGACCGCATGCCGTTTCGGCCGAACCACATCTTCGACTCCGTGGTCGACATCGACATCGTCTGATCCCCTGCCCCGCCCCCGGGCGGCAAGCGCACAACACGGGCCCCCTTGGCAAAGGGGGCCCGTTTCGTTTAACGTAACCGCAACATTGTTAAACAAACTAAACGGGAGCAGGATGCTCCCCTCGCCACCGCAAGGACGCACCATGAAGAGCCTGAACGACTGGATCCTGCTGGACCAGCACCCCGTCTCCCCCACCCCGCTGATGCCCGCCCCCGAGCGGATCCGGGCCGGCAACCCGAGCCAGACCCTGTGGAATCACTACTCGGACCCGAGCCAGCAGTTTCACGTGGGCTTCTGGGCCTGCGAGCCGGGCCGCTGGGCCGTGCACTACACCGAGCACGAGTATTGCCAGTTGCTGGAGGGGGAGGCGCGGATCCACGACGGTCAGGGAGGCCAGCTGCACCTCAAGCCGGGCGATCAATTCGTCATCCCGGCGGGCTTCGTCGGCGAGTGGGAGACCCTGGTGGCCTGTCGCAAGCTCTATGTGATCTTCGAACCCGCCGCGACCTGACGCGCACGTCAACCTCGTTCCCTTTTCCGGGCGACCGGGCGGTGACCATCCCCTGGCACGGCTTGACGCTTACGGCATGATTTTCTGCGGTTTTCCCGCTTGCAAAAGGGTTTTCCGCTAGGCATTGTGATTGGCGAGGAATGTAAATGGAATTTCGAGCCCAAACGTGGGGGGCTCATATAAAAATCAAGAGGATTACCGCCAATGTGTTCTATTTTCGGCATTCTGGACATCAAGACCGACTCCGCCACTCTGCGCAAATCGGCCCTGGAGATGTCCAAGCGACTGCGTCACCGCGGGCCTGACTGGTCCGGCGTCTACAGCTCCGACAAGGCCATCCTGGTGCACGAGCGCCTGGCCATCGTCGATCCGGGCAACGGCGCCCAGCCGCTCTACAACCCCGAGCGCACCCACGTATTGGCCGTCAACGGCGAGATCTACAACCACAAGGAGCTGGAGAGAAACCTCAAGGTCGATTTCCAGTTCCAGACCCACTCCGACTGCGAGGTGCTGCTGGCCCTCTACAAGGAGAAGGGCCCCGCCTTCCTGGACGATCTCAACGGCATCTTCGCCTTCATCCTCTATGACGCCGAGCAGGATGCGTATCTTATCGGTCGCGACCACATGGGGATCATCCCCCTCTACACCGGCCGCGACGAGCACGGCAACTTCTACGTCGCCTCCGAGATGAAGGCCCTGGTGCCGGTGTGCAAGAGCGTCGAGACCTTCCCGCCGGGACACTACCTCTGGAGCAAGGATGGCGAACTTAAAACTTGGTACAAGCGCGACTGGATGGAGTACGCCGCAGTCGAGCACAACGTCAGCGACAAGGCCGAGCTGAAAGCCGCTCTGGAAGCGGCGGTCAAGCGCCAGCTGATGTGTGACGTCCCCTACGGCGTGCTGCTCTCCGGCGGGCTGGATTCGTCCGTCATCTCCGCCATCACCAAGCTCTATGCCGCTCGCCGGGTCGAAGACGATGACAAGAGCGAAGCCTGGTGGCCGCAGCTGCACTCCTTCGCCGTCGGCCTGGAAGGCTCGCCGGACTTGGCCGCCGCCCGCAAGGTGGCAAACCACCTCGGCACCATCCACCACCAGATCCACTTCACCGTGCAGGAGGGGCTGGATGCCCTGCGGGACGTCATCTATCACCTCGAGACCTATGACGTCACCACCATCCGCGCCTCCACGCCCATGTACCTGATGGCACGCTACATCAAGGCGATGGGCATCAAGATGGTGCTCTCCGGCGAAGGCTCCGACGAGCTGTTCGGCGGCTACCTCTACTTCCACAAGGCGCCCAACGCCCGGGAGTTCCACGAGGAGACGGTGCGCAAGCTGTCCGCCCTGCACCTCTACGACTGCCTGCGGGCCAACAAGTCCATGGCCGCCTGGGGCGTGGAGGGCCGCGTGCCCTTCCTCGACAAGGAGTTCATGGACGTGGCGATGCGCCTCAACCCCGCCGACAAGATGTGCGGCAAGGGCAAGATCGAGAAGCACATCCTGCGGGAAGCCTTCGAGGATCTGCTGCCCCACGAGGTGGCGTGGCGCCAGAAGGAGCAGTTCTCCGACGGCGTGGGCTACTCCTGGATAGACAGCCTCAAGGCCATGGTCGAGCAGGAGGTGACGGATCAGATGTTCGAGGCGGCGGCGTTCCGCTTCCCCATCAACACCCCGCTCACCAAGGAGGCCTACTACTACCGCGCCATCTTCGACGAGCACTTCCCGCTGGAGTCCGCCGCCCGTACCGTGCCCTACGGCAAGTCGGTCGCCTGCTCCACCCCAACCGCCCTGGAGTGGGATGCCAAGTTCAAGGAGATGGCCGACCCGTCAGGCCGCGCCGTGATGGACGTCCACCAGCAGGGTTACTGATCGCCCCTGACCTGAATACAAAGCCCCTCTCGAGGGGCTTTGTTGTTTTCTGCCATTCCATTGCCGCTTTTTTTGCCTTCCCCTTCCCTGTTTGCGGCTTGGCGCAGGAAACGCCTCGTGTCACATTGTCTGCGCCTGGAAGCAAAGATAACGACACAAGGAAGAGACCATGAAACGACTGTTACTGCCCCTGATGCTGGGCTCCCTCCTTTTCAATGGCGCCACCTGCGCGGGCGACCACCTCTGGAGTCAGAGCCTGCCCGATTACAGCCAGGGTTATGACGAGACGCGGGATCCGGCCCGCGATCTCGCCGCCGCTACCGCCAAGGCCAGTGCCGAGGGCAAGAAAGTCCTGCTGCTGGTGGGGGGCGAATGGTGCAGCTGGTGCCAGGAGATGAACCGCTTTCTGGACCGGGAACCCGATCTCGCCGGCCAGCTCAACCGCACCTTCGTGGTGGTCAAGGTGAACGTCAGCGAGCAGAACAAGAATGAATCCTTCCTGAAAGCCTATCCCGAATATCTGGGGGTCCCCCACTTCTACGTGCTGGATGCCAAAGGCAGGCTGCTCGAGTCCTTCAACACCGGGCTGCTGGAGAAGGGGAAGAGTTACGACGGGGAGAAACTCGGCAAATTTATCGCCTATTTCCAGCCCAGGACCACCCACGGCTGACTCGCCAGTCAATAAAACAGGGCCCCGCACGGTCAGTGACAGTGCAGGGCCCTGATGGCTACGCAAACAGGGAAGTGGCATGTCTGCGACAAACAGGCCATCCATCACCCCGGACAAGGACGAAAAAGATGTTGCGAATACTGGGCAAGGTGTCGTCAATCAATGTGCGCAAGGTACTGTGGACTTGCGCCGAACTGGCCCTCCCCTTCGAGCTGGAGGAGTGGGGATCCGGCTTAAAACCCACGGACACCCCGGCGTTTCTGGCGCTCAACCCCAATGCCATGGTGCCCGTCATTCAGGATGAGGATTTTACGCTGTGGGAGTCGAACACCATCATCCGCTACCTGGCGACGCGCCATGGTGCCAATGCACTCTATCCCGCCGAGGCGAGAGCCAGGGCCAGGGTCGATCAATGGATTGACTGGCAGGCATCGGACTTGAACACCGCCTGGCGCTACGCCTTCCTGTCGCTGGTGAGGCGCTCTCCCCAGCATCAAGACCATCAGGCCCTTCACGCAGCTTGCCTGCAGTGGTCTCACTGCATGGAGATCCTGGAGAGACAGCTTCAAACAACCGGAGGATATGTGGCCGGTCCGCACTTCTCGCTGGCAGATATTCCCATCGGGCTGTCAGTCAACCGCTGGCTGGAGACGCCCTATGATCGCCCGTCGCTACCCGCCGTGGACGACTACTATCAGCGACTGAAAGAGCGGCCGGGGTTTCGACGCTATGGGGCCAATGGCACGCCCTGAGGCGAGCAAGATAACTCGGGCAAGGAAAGAGACGGCAGACCGGGCCAACGCGCTGGTCCGGTCTGCACAGCTTCAGGGCTGGGCATCCGGCTGATTGGCGGGGGCGGCCTTGATAAAGGCCTGCAACTGCTCGCAGTTGGCGACGATGCGCGCAATGGTGGGGTAGTCATCCAGGGTCATGTCGAAGCGGAGGGCGTTGTAGACCTGGGGTACCAGCATGCAGTCCGCCAGGGTAACCTCATTGCCCACGCAATAGATGCCGGCGGTGGTCATGAGAAGCTGCTCCAGCGCGGTGAAGGTCTCGTCTATCCAGTGGCGATACCAGGCATCCCGCGCCATCTTGCTCTGCCCCAACTCCTGCTCCAAGTAGTGCAGCACGCGCAGGTTGTTGAGGGGGTGGGTGTCACAGGCGATCATGTTGACGATCTGGCGCACCCGGGCACGTTCGATGGGGGCGGAGGGCATCAGGGGGTAGGCGGGATAGGTCTCGTCGAGGTACTCCATGATGGCCACCGACTGACCCAGATGCACGTCATCGTCCACGAGAAACGGCACCAGTCCCTGTGGATTGACCCGGCGGTAGGCCTTCTCCTTCTGCTCACCCTGCCGCAAGTTGACCGGGTGCTGCTCATAATCGAGCCCCTTGAGTTGCAGTACCAAACGCACGCGAAAGCTGGCCGATGAGCGCCAATATCCAAACAACTGCAGCATAGTGTGTCCCTGTGGTGGCAGGTGTCTGCCACCTGCCGTGTCGCCCGCCCCTCCCGGGGTCGGGCTCTCCTAGCTCGTCCGCTCGGCCGTTGCTTGCGTGACCCGCTGCAAAATGGTGCCAAACAGACTCATCCCGTTGCGATCCTGCATCGCGATGGACACTGTATCACCAAAGCGCAGAAAGGGTGTAGTGGCTTGACCTGACTCGATAATTTCCAGCATCCGCCGCTCGGCAAGGCAGGAGGATCCCCGGCTTCTGTCGTAGTTGGAGACGGTGCCCGAGCCGATGATGCAGCCCGCCCCGAGCGGCCTTGTCTTGGCGGCATGGGCAATCAGCTCATCAAAGTTGAAGGTCATGTCCACCCCGGCGTCGGGCTGCCCGAACAGGGCGCCGTTGAGGTGGGTCACCAGGGGCAGGTGGACCTTGCCATCGCGCCAGTCATCCCCCAGCTCGTCCGGGGTGATGGCCACCGGCGAGAAGCTGCTGGAGGGCTTGGACTGGAAGAAGCCGAAGCCCTTGGCAAGCTCCCCGGGAATGAGGTTGCGCAGGCTCACGTCGTTGACCAGCATCAAGAGCTTGATGTGGCTCGCCGCCCTCTGCGAACGGGTGCCCATGGGCACGTCGTCGGTGATGACGGCAATTTCCGACTCAAAGTCGATGCCCCACTCCTCGGAGCCCATCACGATGGGGCCACGGGGCGGCAGGAAGCTGTCAGAGCCTCCCTGATACATCAGGGGATCGTGCCAGAAGCTTTCTGGCATGTCGGCGCCGCGGGCCTTGCGCACCAGCTCCACGTGATTGACGTAGGCACTGCCGTCAATCCACTGGTAGGCGCGGGGCAGCGGGGAGAGGCACGCCTCCTCATCGAAGGGGAAGGCGTCGGGGCAGGCGCCCTCGTTGAGTCGCTGATAGACGTTCGCCAATTGCGGCGCCACTTCGTCCCACTGATCGAGGGCCGACTGCAGGGTCGGAGCAATGGTCGTCACGTGGACGGCGCGCGCCAGATCGCGGCTCACCACCACCAGGGCGCCGTCGCGCTTGCCATTGTTCAGGGTTGCCAGTTTCATATCGAATTCCTTATTTGCCGAGCGTCTCTGGACGCTGCCAGCTGGTGACATAACCGGGGTGTTCGACCCCTTCGCAGATCGGGCCGACAGCCAGGGCATCACGGGTGTCGAGCATCACCGCCACCTCGTCGGTGAAGGTCTTGGCATGGGCCAGCCCCGCCGCAAAGGCCTTGGGATGGGGGCCGTGGGTGAAGCCGGCAGGGTGAAAGGTGACCATGCCCCGCTTGATGTTGTCCCGGCTGAAGAAGTCCCCGGCGTGGTAGAAGAGCACTTCGTCGAAGTCGTCGTTGCTGTGGTAGAAGGGCACCCGCAGGGCACCTGGGTCGCTCTCGATGGGACGCGGCACGAAGGTGCAGACCACGAACCGGCTCGCCACGAAGGTGGTGTGGGCCGAGGGAGGCAGGTGGTAGCGGTGGCTCATCAGCGGGCGGATATCCCGCCAGTTGAGGCGCACCACGCACAAGTCCCCGTGCCACCCTTGTGCATCCAGCGGGTTGAACGGCCAGGTGACGACCGAGACCTGATCGTGGCGCTTGATCTGCAGCGACCAGGGGTTTTCATCCTGCTGGGCCAGGAAGCGCTCATTGATGGCGGGCACGTCCAGGGCCGCCGGATCGAAGATGGCGTGATTGCCCACCAGTCCCTTGTCCGGCAGCTGATAACTGTCTTCCGTCGCCTCGATCATCAGGATGAAGAGGGGCGCCGTCGGCTCGATGCGCCACATGGTGCCACGGGGGATCACCACATAGTCGCCATCTCTCAAGATGAGGTGCCCGTAGTCGCAGTAAAACTCACCGCTCCCCTCGTGAATGAACAGGAGCTCGTCGCCATCGGCGTTTCGCACCAGAAACGGCATGGGCTCATGCAGGCGCCAGATGCGGTAGCGGCAGTGGGGGTTGCTGAGCAGATCCGGCATCACCCAGGGGGAGAGAGAGCTCACCTCCTCCTGCAGATCGTTCAAGTCAAACGCCCGTGGCCGAAGCGGCCCCTCCCAGTTGACCCAGTCGGTGGGTGCGTGCTTGTGGTGCATGTGGGTGGCCGGACCGAAGAAGCCCGAGCGCCCCAGCTCGCGCTCATAGATGGCCTGCTCCGGCAGGTCGGCATGGGCCTGGCGGGAGTGGGTTCCCTCCCGATGGGGGAAGCTTATCCAGTTACGCATCGCTCGGTTCTCCGTTTTTCTGGCCCTGCGCGGCACTGTTCACCTCCCCTTGCGTGGATCCGTCCAGCACGCCACGGCGGATCTGATCCAGCTCGATGGATTCGAACAATGCCTGGAAGTTGCCCTCACCAAAGCCCTCGTTGCCCTTGCGCTGGATGATCTCGAAGAACACGGGACCGATGACGGTGTCGGTGAAGATCTGCAGCAGGATGCCGTCCTTCGTCGGCGAGCCGTCGATGAGGATGCGCAGCTCTTTCAGCGCCGCCAGATCCTCCTGATGACCCGCGACCCGGCTGTCCACCTTCTCGTAGTAGGTGTCCGGCGTCGGCATGAAGCCGGTTCCCCGCCCTCTGAGCGTGCGGATGGTGCGATAGATGTCGGCAGAGGCGAGCGCGATGTGCTGGATCCCCTCCCCCTTGTACTGGCGCAGGTACTCCTCTATCTGGGACTTGTCGTCCGCCGACTCGTTGATGGGGATGCGAATTTTGCCGCAGGGGGCCGTCATGGCGCGCGAGTGCAATCCGGTCAGCTTGCCCTCGATGTCGAAATAGCGGATTTCCCGGAAGTTGCCGATCCGCTCGTAGAAATTCGACCAGAGGTTCATGTTGCCGCGATGGACGTTGTGGGTCAGGTGGTCGATCTCATAGAGCCCCGCGTCCACCTCGGCCATGCGGGCCTGCCAGTCGGGGTAGAAGATAAAGTCCACGTCATAGATGGAGCCCCGATCGCCATAGCGATCGACAAAGGAGAGGGTGCTCTCGCCGATGCCGTAGATGGCGGGGATGTTGAGCTCCATGGGGCCGATTTTGCCCACAAACGGCTTGGCCCCCTGGCCAATGGCGTACTGCTGGGCACGGCCGGCATCGCTCACCCGAAACGCCATGCCGCACACGCTCGGACCATGGGCCCGGGCAAACTCCTCCGCCTGGGAGTGGGGCTCGGCATTGACCACGAAGTTGATGTCCCCCTGGCGATAGAGCCAGCACTGCTTGTGCCTGTGCTTGGCCACTTCGGCAAAGCCCAGTGAGACGAACAGCGCCTTGAGAGCCGCAATGCCCTTGAGATCCGGCGCCGTGTACTCGACGAACTCAAACCCGTCGGTGCCAAGGGGGTTGATGGTGTGAGTACGGGAAGAAGGGGTGGTCATAATGCGCTCCTTGCGATGAACTGATAACGAAACGGTTCACGCCGCAAGGGCTCGACAGGCAGCCCGCACGGCTTTGTTAACAACTTGTTTCATTAGAGTGGCGAGCGCAGGGAATGAGAAGGGGCGGCGTTCAGATAGTTTGGCGGGGATCCGCGCCAAAAAATGTAAATGAAATGTGACATAGCAGCCCCAACCTTGCACTGCGCTCGTTAGCGTCCCGCAAGGCTGTCAGCTTTGCCTTACAGCGACCAATAACGGGGTTCGATATGGGGCAGCACCGCCCTCGCCTTTAGCAATCGAGTCCTTTGCGGGTTGATGAGCCAGGCCTGCTCCCCCAACGCCAGCAGGGGCAGATCGTGCAGGCTGTCACTCAGGGTGAGTGCGGCCTCCAGGGTCAGGAGCTCGGGCAGCAGCTTGTGCCTGCCATGGCAATAGAAGCGCGGCACCAGGCCGCCGAAACGGTAACCCATCCGCGAGCCGATGATGCGGTGAGGGAGCCTTGGCAGTTGACGATGGAGCTGGGCACGGACCAGGGCGCGGGGACTGGCGGAGATGACCCAGCAGCGGTGCCCCTCCCCCGTCAGGAGGGCTCGCGCCTCCCGATACAGACCGGGCCGGGTCAGGCTGTACTGCCGTACCAGGGCGCGCCAGGCCAGGGGGGATAGCCCGAGGGTGATGGCCCACCAGATGAGTGCAATGCCGCGACTGCGCTGACCTGGCAGCAGATAGATCACGGCACCGAACGCCATCAGTGGCCACAGCAGCAGCGGCCAGATACGGCGGCGCAAGATGAAACGCAGCAACCCCGCATGGCTGTCATCCGGCGCCAGGGTGTCATCGAAGTCGGCCAGGATCCAGCCACGGGCTGGGACTCTCGCGGTTGCAGCGCTCATTCGGTGATCTCTGCGATGGCGGCATGCAACTCGGGCAGGAGGAACAGCGCCCCCTCATCGGGCGGACAAACGAGATCGAAGCTCTCACCTGCCAGGGTGAAGGCGAGGCGCCAGGCGTGCAGATAACCGCGATCCGCCGCCGTGCCGCCGTAACGCTCATCTCCGAGGATGGCGGCTCCCACGCTCTTCAAGGCCACCCGGATCTGGTGGGTCTTGCCGGTCCGGGGCTTGATGCGATAAAGGCGCAGCCCCTCGCGCACCGAAACGGAGTCGAACCAGCTGATGGCCGGGTTATCCTGGGTGCGGCTCAGCATCCAGCTGCCGCCTCGCCCTTTCTCCATGTCCCCCTTCACCCAGCCCTGCTTCTTCTTCGGCTTGCGATCGGAGAGTGCCAGATACTGCTTGCTCACTTCCCGCGCCGCGAAAGCCATGCTGAGGGCGCGATTCGCTTCGGCGGTGCGGGCCAGCAGCACCAGCCCAGAGGTCATCTTGTCCAGTCGATGGACCGGATAGAGGTCAAGACCGGTATCCATTCTGACCCGATTGACGAGACCCGGCTCGCCGGCATCATCGTGCATGCCAATGCCCGGACGCTTGTTGATCACCATGAAATCTTTGTGCTGCAATAGTATCCGGTACATGTATAACCCTTTAGAATGTTACTTGTTAACAACTTGAATGCAGGCCTGCAGGCCATCTTCATGGACCCTCAGCACAAGAATCGCACGAATGAAAAAAGGTTCATCGCGGCTTTCCGGGGAAGGCCGCCTTGATTTTCAGAAAAAAGTATTCTGAGTCCCTAAATCCATATGCCATGCGCTTTATCACTTTGATCTTGTTGTTCACCCCTTCCAGCACACTCGTGTGCATCGGGTAGTTTGCACTCGCCAGGATCCCCCGCATATATTTCGATAAATTTCGACCAAATCGTTGCAGCGGCGCTAGCCCGCTTTCCTTCACCTGCCGCATCCAGCTCCGCCATCGTCGCCATCCTTCCCACACGCTCGGCGCATACCAGATGCCCTTCAACGCCTCTTTCAGCACGTACACCATCGCCAGCGGTTGATTCGCCGCCAACAGCTCCTGCAACTTCACATCCTGTTTTTCACTCAGCTTCGTCCGATTACGTAGCAGCAACCAACGCGCACTTTTGACCACTTTTCGCGCCGGTTTATCGCTTTTCAGTGCATTCGCCTGCTCCACTCGCACCCGGTCCACCACCTCTCGGCCATAGCGAGCCACCACGTGGAACAGGTCGTAGACCACCTCCGCCTGCGGGCAGTGTTGCTTCACCTCCAGGTCGAACGCCGTGTTCATGTCCATCGCCACCGCCTCAATCTG
>NZ_JBFOCK010000043.1:0-14801 GCF_040907765.1 Aeromonas sp. s9 | reverse complement strand
GCGCTAAGGTGGGGGAGGATGTCAACAACCACAAATACGCCGAACAGCTGGAACGCTCCGGCTGCACCCAGGTGACCGAAGCCCAGGGCTGCGATATTCACAAGAGCAAGGCGGAAAACGCCAAGGCAGGATTTGGCACCGCCGCCCCGGCCGCCGACGGCGGATTGAACATGAGCTATGAGCAGAAGCTGGAGCGCTCAGGCTGTACCCAGGTGAGCGAGCTCAGCGGCTGTGACATCAACAAGAGCAAGGCCGAGAACGCCGCCGCCGGATTTGGCGCCGCCCCCGCAGCGGCCAGCGCCAGCCCCTACGCCGGCAACGGGGTCGCCACCTTCCCCGAGACGGGCGCCACGGTCGCGAACATCCGCATCGATGACAAGGATCAGGTGTGGGTCAACGACAAGCAGGTCAGTACCAGGAAATCCGACGGCGCCCTGGTGTTCAAGGAGGGCATGGTCATCTACACCATCCAGGGGGATCGCCGCCTCAAGGGAGAAGATGGCTGGGTCGACAACGATGCGGGCACCAAGGGGCCCATCGCGGCCAAATGACCCCGTCACCATCACGACAAGGGGAGCCGCGGCTCCCCTTGTCGTTTCTGCATGCCTGCAACCGACGCCCCCCTACCTCTTCTTCGGGAAGTCCAGCACGGCCACCACCGGCGAGCAGGACGGGAGCGCCGACCAGGAGGGGGCGTCGAAGATGAAGCGGGCGACGGCACAGGTCGGCATGCGAGTGATACCGGAGGAAAAGCCATGAGCCAGGTCGGTGAAGGCAGGATCATGACCCACCAGCAGTACGCAGGCGAGATCATCTGAAAGCGCCCCCACCACCCCGAGAAGGGTCCCGGCATCGCTCTCGTAGAGGCCCTCGTCGATGACGATGCGGTCCGGGGAATAACCCAGCTCCCCGGCAAGCAGCCGGGCGGTCGTCAGGGCCCGGCAGGCGGGGCTCGAGAGGATGAGATCGGGCTTCACCCCAAGGTGCGCCAGACGAGCCCCCATCAGGGGCGCATCGCGCAGCCCGCGCGCAGCCAGCGGACGAGCGCGGTCAGACAAAGACGCGTCTTCCCAGCTCGACTTGCCATGGCGTACCAGGATCAGGGTTCTTCTCATGACGCACTCCCTGGTTGATCAGGGCCACAGGCGGCCCCTCAGACAGCCCCCCGTTTGCCAGCATGAAGGGGCAGGAGCACCATGGTCAGCAGCACACCTTCTACCCCCCAGCCTACCTGTTCCCAGTGTACTGTCTCCCCGGTCAGCATGCCGGTGAGCAGCACAGTGGCGCAGATGAGGGTCCAGCCGGTCAGGTGGAGGAAGGACTCCCCCGGTAGCAGCGCTTGATCAGGATGGGGTTCAGGGCCATGGCCACACAGCCGAGCAGGTAGATGCGATTGCCGGGAGCGAGGCTGAAGGCAAAAAGCCCGATGAGGGGACCATCGGGCTCTGCGGCAAGGATCAGGGGCTCACTTCTTCCATGAAGACAAGCCGAAGGGGTTCGGCCAGCAGTTCGTCCGCCTGGCGAGCGAAAGCCTGGAAATACGCGGTCTCACAGTGGGCATCCAGGGCGGCCTGACTCACGAAGGCTTCCCGCATGTAGAAGGTGCCGGGTTCATCCTTCAACTCGAACAGCACGTAATCGAGGTTGCCCGGCTCCTGGCGAGTGGGGTCAATCAAGGTAAGCAGGGCATCGCGAAGGCGCTCTCCCATGCCGTCACGGGCCTTGAGCACTGCGATCGATACCAGTTTGTCTGTCTCTTTTTTCATCCAGTTTTCTCCGTTGTACATCGTCAACACGCCAGAGAGTGCAACCTGGACAGCGATTTATACTGCCGGATGCTCCCCCATCAGACGTTGCCCAGTGTAGGCAGGACGGTGGGGGCCATATAGGGGGGCAGAATGAACACTGTGTTCAACGGGGTGGATAACCACGCCGTGCACGGAGGAACAAACGAGCGGGAGGGATCATGGCGCAAAGGGTGGCAACGGGACCCGCCAGGAGGCGGCACGGCTTGCGGCCCCCTGGTCCAGGCTAAGGGCCTGCAGACCAGCGCTCAACGTCAAGGCAATAGGTGGTGAAAGGGTGTTCGCCCAGGCGCGTTTTCCTCACCCAGATGGCCCGTCTGGCGAGGGACAGATAAGGCGGGCGGGTATCCAGCAAGTGAAAGAGTATCGTCCGATGGCCAAGCTCCCTCGCCCACCCCATCATCTCGTTGAAAATCGCCACGCCGCTTCCCCAGCCGGCCTTGGCGAGCACGATGGCAAGCTCCACCCCCTCGTCATCGGGCTGGATACCGCACCACCCCGCCAGGGTGCCGTCGAGGAAGATGGCGCGCACGCGGCAACCTGGCCGGGCGTCGACTCCCAGCTTGTACGCCATCCAGTCGCGCACCCCGGCCACATCGAAAAGCGGGTGAGGGATCAGGTGCTTTCGCAGCGTCTCGTCGTTGAGCAGCGGCAGAAAATCCTCTGCCCTGACAGCAGAAAAGGGGCTGAACACCATGGAGGTCTCTCTCATTGCCCGAAGAGGCACCCTAGTAGGGGGTGCCATCCTTGTGTCTGGCTGACCAGGCGCCATCGGCACCCTGTACCAGGGCCAGATCGTCGTCGGGATAGTCGACGGTGTCCCCTGGCAGCCTGTCCCCCACCTCGAGATAGACGGCGTCCACCTCACCGTGGTTGAGCAACTGGTGGGCCAGGCCGCTGCCCCCCTTGAAGCCGATGCACTCCCCCGGCGACATCCGGTACTCCTCCTCCCCGTGGCGCAGGGTGGGATTGCCCGAGAGCACATAGACGAACTCGTCCTGCAGGCCGTGATGGTGCTTGAGCGCCGAGATGGCCCCCGGTGCCAGGGTCGTCAGGTTGACCCCGAAATTGGCAAGGCCGAAATGATCCCCCAGCCTGCGCCGGGTGCGGTGCTTGACCAGGGAGGCAAAGGGCTCCGGATAGAGGGACTTTGCCTTGTGCTCGGGGATGGCCGTTGCCTGAATGGCACGCTTGTCAGCCATGTTCTGATCCTCCCAGTGAATGACGTCTCTCTTTATAGCCTGCGCCTTAGCGGCGAAACATGGGCAGGGGGTTGAAAGGGTGTCTCACACACCATGCCATGCCCGGTTGCCGCCAGATGGCAAAGACACCCTGTTTTTCGTTTGGCTATCTTAATGGCACACCGGAAAATGGGAAGTCGCGTTGGCGACCTCACCAATGGAATGAAGAAGATGGCCCGCGATCACCGGGAAATGCCCTCTTCCAGCGGCCCGGGTATGGAGGGGCACCGGCACATGCAGACCCGGTGACTAGAGCACCTCAATCCTGACCTTGATAAGCCCGGATCGGGGATTGCCGATGGCGCTGAACGCCGCCCTGGAGAGATCGATGATGCGCCCGCGGGGGAAATTGCCCCTGTCGTTGACCCGCACCACCACGCTCTTGTCGTTGGCGAGGTTGGTGACCCTCACCAGGGCGCCAAAGGGCAGTGTCATGTGGGCGGCGGTGTTGGCGTGGCGCTGGTAAGGCTCCCCGCTGGCGGTGCGCTTGTTGTGGTAGCGATCGGCGTAATAGGAGGCAAGCCCCGTCTGGGTATAGCCTCGCCAGTTGCCCGCACTGCCTGCATCAGGGTGGCTGCTGCAGGCGGCCAGCAGCAGGCACAGAGAGGCCAGCAGCCCTTTTTGTCGCGTCGTCATGCGTTGCTTCCTCGATGGGACAGAGCGACCAGCATCGCCAGTCAGGCTTCCGTTAACAGGGGCCTACTCTCTCACATTTCCCATGGAAAACGGGAGGCCCAAGCCTCCCGTTTTGCGTATCGCTCCGTCAGCCCCTGTCAGGGGAAGATGTCAGGCGATGAGCTTGTCGTCGGCGAAGCCAAAGCCGCGCAGCCCCACTACATGCACATGCTCGTGCTTGCCCTGCACCTTGCGGATGAGCTTGTAGGTGGTGCCCTTCTCGGGGCTGATGTTCTCCGGCGCCGCGATGAGGAGCTGCATGTCCTGCCGCTCGCACAGCTCGAACAGGGTGGCGATGGATTTGCCATCAAGCCGTGCCGCTTCGTCCAGGAACAACAGGCGGCAGGGAGCGATGTCCTTGCCGCGCAGACGGCGGGACTCCTCCTCCCAGCTGATGAGCACCATCAAGAGGATGGCCTGACCGGTGCCGATCGCCTCGCCGGTGGAGAGGGCGCCGCTCTCGGCCCGCAGCCAGCCGTCAGCACCGCGCTGCACCTCGATCTCCAGCTCCAGGTAGTTGCGATAGTCGAGCAGCACGTCCCCCATCACCTGATAGTTGCGCTCCCCCTGCTCCACCTGCGGGTTGAGACGCTGGAAGAGCTTGGCCATGGCCTCGGAGAAGCTGAGCTCCTTGTCGGCGAAAAGATCGTTGTGCATGGCGCTCTGATCGGCGAGTGCGGTCAGGAGGCGAGTGTGGGCCTCGCGGATATTGACGTTGAGACGCACCCCGCGCACCAGACCGAAGGCGATGTTCTGCAGGCCCTGGTTCAATACCCGGATGCGGTTCTGCTCCCGGCGGATGATGTTGGTGATCTTGGCCGCCACCTCGTGGGAGGAGAGGGACAGATGGGTTTCCCGCTGCTTGAGCTCGTCGGCGAGGCGCGCCAGCTCGATCTCCATCTCCTCGATGGCTTCCACCGGATCGTCCGAGCGGATGATGTCGTTGCGGATGCGATCTTTCAGGTAACGGTAGACCTGCACATAGAAGGCGACCTTCTGCTCGGTGCTGCGGTTGCCTTCCGACAGACGCAGCGCATCGCGCAGGGCCTCGTCGTGGGCCACCGCCACCCGCAGGGCGCCGAGGGCCTTGTCCGACATGGAGCGCAGCTCGTCGCTGTCGAGGTACGCCAGCTCGCGCTTGTTCAGACGCTTCTCGACGTCGGTCTCCCGTGCCAGACGCACCACCCGCGACCAGCTCGCCTTGTGACCCACCAGGGATTTGCGGGCGCTGTAGTAATCCTTGCCTTCGAGCTTGAGACGACCGCCAAGGGACTCGATTTCGCGCTTGCACACCTGCAACTGGGCCTCGGCGCTGGTGCGGCGGGTCCGGGTGCGGATAAGCAGCTCTTCAATCTCTTTCTTGTGGGCACGGGCCTTCTCTTCCATGTCATCCGACAGGGTCAGCCCCATGGCCGCCAGCTCCTGCTCGAACTCCGCCAGGGTCTGCCCCTTGGCCGAGGCGCTGGAATCGAGCGCCGTGCGCAGTTGCAGCGCCTCGGTGTGGCGCTGGGTGATCTGCTTGTGCTGCTCACCGGCGGTGCGGGCGGCAAGCTCTGCCGCCTTGAGCTTCTCTTTGAGTCGCTCGCTCATCTCGGAGGCCTTGCCCAGCAGATCTTGCGCATCCTGATAGGCAAAGTGCGGCAAACGGGCCACCAGCTGATCGAGGGCGTAGCAACGGCGCTTCTGCTCGGCCAGCAGGTCGCTCACCTCGTCAAAGGCCGCCTGCAGGGCCGCCAGATCCTGGGGATCCTGGCGCAGCACCTGCACCATGGTTTCCAGTTTTTCCAGCGCCTTGCCGTGCCTGGCGATAAAGGCTTCGGCTGTTTTAAGGGCCTCCACATCGGCGTGAGCCGCCTCGAGGCGGGCCGCCAGGTCTGCCTCGGCAAACAGGTGGGCAAAGGGCAGCATCCCCTGCACCAGCTGGATATGGCGGGTCAGCTGGGCGGCGGCGGCTTTGGCATCACTCAGCTGCTTGTCGCACTCGGCGATGGTTTCTTGCAGCTTGCGCTGCTCGTGCTGCTTGGCCTGCACCTCGGCTTCGGGGTCCGGGCGGAAGGCGATATCCAGATGCTGGCCGATAAAGTCGCGGAAGTGGCCGTAGAGACGGTGGTACTTCTGCTGCTCGAAGGCGGCCTTGGCGTAGCCCTCGATGAGGTTTTCCCGCTCAAGATCGAGCTGCTCGATCCGTTTTTCCCGGGCGGCGCGGCCAAACAGCGGCAGCTCGGGGTAGCGGGAGAAGCGCACCTGACGTTTGCTGGTGCGCACCAGCACGGCGTCCCCCAGCTCATCAGCTTCCACCAGATCCTCGTCAAAGGAGTCGGGGTTGCCCTGGATGAGGTAGATATCTTCCGGGCAATCTTCCAGCTTTTTCAGCCGCTCGATGGCGCCTTCGAGGTCGAGCACCACCAGGGCGCTGCGAGCCGGGCCGTAGAGCGCGGAGTAGTAAGGGGCATCATCGATGGAGATGTCGTCATAGACGTCCGAGAGCAGCACGCCCCCCACCTGCTCGGCGATGCGGGCAAGACGCGGATCCGCCTCGCCGGCACCCAGCTGCAGGTTGCGAATTTGCATCTCCAGCGCCTGTTTCTGGCCCTGAATGCGGTTGCTCTCCTGCTCGAACTCCCGCTCCTTGTCGAGCACGCTCTGCATGCCGGAAGAGAGTTCTTCGGCGGTGGCCAAGGCCAAGCCACTCTGCTCGCGCAGTTGCTCGAGTTTTTCAAAGGATTTGAGCCAGCGCGGGGCCAGCTTGGTCAGCTCCGCGATATCGCGACCCAGCTGAGTACCCTGATGCTCGAGGCTGGCGCGGCGCTGATTGGCCTCTGCCTGCTGCTCGGAGAGCTCCTCCTGGCGGGTGCGCTGGGCTTCGAGGAAGATCTCCAGCTCGTCCTGGCTAGCAATGTGCTGACCAGACGCCTGGGCCAGCTCGTCTCGCAGCCGCAAGAGCGTCTTCTGGCTTTCGCTCTCTTTCTCGAGGCGAGCCAGCGCGGCGCGCAGACCCTGCCCCTGGGCAATGCGGGCCTTGTCTTCGATGTGGCGCTTGAGCAGCGCCTGCGCGGTGGGCCAGGCAGCCTCGCGCACTGTCTCGGGTGCGATGCTGAGCAGCAGCGTCAGCGCCGCTTCGTGTTCGGCCACCGCCGCCTTGGCCAGCGCCAGCTGCTGCTCGGCCCCCAGCACCCGGCTGGTGAGGCTCTGCTCGGCTGCGCGGAACTGGTGCAGGGTGTCGCTCGCCTGCGCAGGCTCGAGCCCCGGCAGTTCGCACTGCTCGCGGGCGTTTTCCAGGGCCTGCACCGCCTGACGGTACTGGATGGCGCGGGTCTGCTGGATATCGAGCGCCTGCTGGTAGTCGGCCAGCTGGGTCTTGAGGCTGTCCACCTCTGCCTGGGCCAGCTCCTTGCGCTCCTCCACTTCCAGCAACTGGCCGTGGATCTCTTCCACCACCGCCTGCTGCTGCTCGAGCTTGTCGTTGAGCTCCGCCAGATCGGCGCGATAGAGGGCAATCTTCTTTTGCAGGGCCACGGCCGCCATCACCTTGGCCAGGTGCTCGGCGGCGGACTCCAGCTCGTCGGTCAGGAGCTTCTCGCGGTTGGTGAGCTGATCCACCTCGTCCGCCAGATAGATGGCGCGCTGCTTCTCCTCGGCCAGCAGACGGCGTTTGCCGGCGAGCTCAGAGCGTGCCTTGAGGGCCAGCTCGGAGAGACGGCTCTTCTCGGCGGCGCCCCGCACATACTCCGCGGCCACATAGTGGGTGGTCTCGGTGATCAGGTTCTTGAAGAGATCCCGCTGACCTTGGGTCTCCTTGATGGCTTCCAGGGTGCGGCGGTTCTCGTAGATGGCCGCCTCCATGTCCTGGAACGCCTTGCGTACCCCGGAGTTCTCCGGCAGCAGGTATTCACGCAAGGAGCGGCTGATGGAAGACGAGATACCGCCGTAGAGGGAAGCTTCGATCAGGCGATAGAACTTGCCGCGATCCTTTTGATCCCGCAGTTTCTTCGGGGTGATGCCGAACTCGAACATGAAGTTGTGATAATCGGTCACCGTATTGAACTTGGCGACCTTGATGGCGCCGAGCTCCGCTGCCGCCCCCTTCAGATCAGCGAAGGCACGTACCCGACCCTTGCCGTCGTCGAGCTTCTCCAGCAGCAGATCCGTGGGCGCCAGGTGTTCGGGCACATCCACCAGGGCGAACGGAGTGATGTTGACCTTGTTGTCACGGTTGGCCACCTGTTCGAGGTGCACACCGACCCAGATCCGCTGCTCGCGGCTGTTCATCACTTCCAGCAGCGAATAGCAGTGGCCACGCTGCAGCTTGCCGTAGAGCCCCTTGTCGCGGGACGCGCTGGAGGAGCCCGCCTCCGTGGTGTTACGGAAATGGAGCAGTGACTGGTCGGGAATGAGGGCCGCGATAAAGGCCGCCATGGTGGTGGACTTGCCCGCGCCGTTACCGCCGGACAGGGTCGTGACCAGCTGGTCGAGATCGAAGGTGCGGGCAAAGAAGCCGTTCCAGTTGACCATGGTCAGGGATTTGAATTTGCCTCTCACGCCACACTCTCCATCAAACCGGCAGACACCATCAGTGCCGGCACATTAACGTTGCAGATCATCTTCCACCTCCAGCTCCAGCTGCTCTTCGTCCAGATCCTCTTCGATATCCTCGAACAGGGAATCGCTGCTCGGCATCTCGTCGTCGTGGAAAATGGCCTCCCCTTCCTGGATCATCCGCAGTTGCACCGCGCGGGGATCCTCGTCGGAGCGCACATCGGCGGCGAAGCGGAACACGGACTCGTTGACCCGGAATTTGTCGCTGTTGCCAAGGGGGGTGATCATCCCGAGGCGCTTGAGGCGACGCATGGAGGTGCGGATTTTCTCGAGGAGCTTCTTCTTGTCCAGATCCGTGCCGCCGGAGCGGCTGTTGACCATGCGCAGCAGTTGCTTCTCGTCCGCCAGACTCAGCACCTCTTCTTGCAGCTCTCCCATGGCGAACACCCCTTCAGAGGCGAGCCTGTCCGGGCTCAGGAACAGGTAGCAGAGCACCTTGCCCACCAGCATATCGAGCTCAGATAACACTGTTGTACCGATGTCGGCGCTCGGGCGCGGACGCAGGTAGAAGAAGCCTTCCGGCGCCTTGATGAGTTCCACCTGATAGCGGCCGTAGAAGATCTCCAGCTCCTGGTGGTACTCCACCAGGGCAGAGTGCTGCTCGAATTCGTCGGCACTGATGTGGCGACCGGAGCGCAGGGCGGTGTCGATGCGCGGAAACAAGGGGTTGGCGATGGCCTCTGCGAGGCGCAGGGGCAAGGGGAATTCAGTATTGATCGATGACATAGGCCTGAACCTTGGATCCAGCTTGGTTGATGGGTTTCCATGCGGGTTGGCGGTGGTGCTCGCGCTCACCGCTGGCATGGCCGAGACGCACGGCCTGATCGATCAGGAGGCGCGCCACGTCGAAGTGGGCATGGGCCGGGTAGTCCAGCAGGTATTCCCGCAGCACGTCGGCAAGATCCAGCCGATCTCCCTGCTCCGGATAGCGGGCCAGGTAGCGCTCGATGCGCTCCGCCAGCTCCTGGTTGATGTCCACCATCTCTACGTACTCCATCTCGAGGGGCACCTCGCCGGTCACCTCCTCGTCGTGGATGGCGATGGTTTCATCCCGCAGCTCCAGCAAACGGGGCTCTTCGGCCACCCGCAACAACCAGCTGTGCTGCTCGAAGTTGCGGATGGATTCCCGCAGCCGCTGGCTGAAGGCGCGGTTCTTGTCCATGTCGATGGCGTTGCGGATGAACTTGTGGACGTGCCTGTCATAACGGGACCAGAGCTCGATGCACTGCTGGCCCCAGGCGGTGATGACATCCAGACGCCCCTGCAGGGCGTGGGTCAGCTCCTCGACGTGGAACAGATCATCGCGCCCCTGGGCCGCTTCCTGAATGTTGAGCAGCCCCGCCTGCAGGCGGTGGCCGGCGGCGTCCAGGGTGTCCTGCAACTCGCGCAGGGTCTGGCCGGTCTCGTGCAGGAGCTTCTCGCAGCTGTGGATGGCATCGACCCAGTTCTGGGTCAGCAGGGCCGCGATCTCGCTCTTGACCTGGTTTTGCTGCTCGTCCATGGCGCGCTGGGTGAGATCGATGCGCCCGAGCGTCTCTTCCAGGGAGAAGGAGAGACGCGGCAGCACCTCGGCGTCCCACTGCTCCCGGGTGTTGGTCTCGAGCGCCGCCTTGCGGGCGGTGTCGAGCTCGGCCGCCAGGTGCTCGAGCAGGATGGAGAGCTTGATGGAGTCCACCTGGCGCTGATCCATGAAGAAATCGACGATGCTCATGCCAAGGCGCGACAGGCGGTAGAGGCTCTCCCCCGCCACCATGTCGGTGGTGAAACGCGACAGCAGTTGCTGACGAATGAGATCGTTGATGGCGTTGTTGGCGCGACCGGTGAGGGTCTCGTCCATCTGGCCGAAGGCACTGCTGACATAGCCAAAGGCATCGTGCAGCGCGGCCTCCGAGAGATCAGACTCGTCCTCGGAGAGCGTCTTGATCGCTATCAGAAAGGCCAGCCTGTCGGTGGGGAGGTTCAGCGCCAACCCCTCCTGTCTGACCCATCCCACCGTCTCTGGCAGGGTACGGGATGTACTCATCATGACGTTATCATCTCGTTGTTATAGTCGGCAGGTCTTTGCCTGCCGTGGTGATATAGGCCGGGGTCGGTGGCGCCCCGGCGGCTGGATCCCGCATCGTATTCACGCCGGTGGGGCTCAACCGGCCGGTTTCTGGGCCATCACATGGATGTAGCGCCCCAGGGAAACAAAGGGCTCCTGGCGGCAATATTGCTGCTCCATGGCCAGCAGGTCCTCGAACTTCTCGACCTGATCCTGCTTGTGGCGCATGTAGTCGTGGATGACACGCACCCCGGTCTTGCCGATGATCCGCAATCCCCCCCGGCCTATCCAGTCATAGACCTGCTCCGGCAACTGGGGATTGGTGGGTGTCAGGGCGGTCTGGCGTTTCTTGCGAAGGCCCAGGCGCACATAGTCAAAATTGCCCACCACCAGGCTCTGGAACAGGAGGCCGTGACGATTGTAAAAAAGCAGCGACAGTATGCCCCCTGCCTTGACGAAAGGGAACAGACCCAGCAAGGTCTGGCGCGGCTCGGCGAGCCACTCCAGTACCGCGTGACAGAGCACCAGATCGAAGGTGCCGGTCACCTGGTGCTTGAGATCCTGAATGGGGCAATGGATGAGACGAATTCTGTCTTCCAAGCCCTTCTGGGCGATCTGCTCCCGGGCCAGATCCAGCATTTCTGCCGACAAATCGCACAGCTCCACCTGATGGCCCATGGCCGCCAGTTTCTGGGCGAAGTAGCCAAAGCCGCCGCCGGCATCCAGGATGCGCAGCGGCCGGCTGCCCAGGCGCGCCAGGCAGGCTTCGATGTCACTCCAGACAATGGTGGTGCGAATGCGCCCCTTGGTGGAGTCGTAAATGTTGCGAGCGAACTTGTCCGCGCGCCCGTCAAAACTCTGATCTTGCTTCAAGACACACTCATCTTCGACCGCCCCGCCATGAGGGCCGCAGGAGGAACCACACAGGATTGGGCCACAGGAAAAAAGAGGGGTATTCTGTCACATCCCGAATTTGCTGAAAACTCAAGGACGTGTCTGTCGTGTTCGAGCTCAACTTCTTTGTCATCAAGAAATGGCTGGGCCATCTGCTGATGCCGCTCCCCTTCTCTCTCTCCTTGTTGGTGCTGGCGCTCGTGCTGCTCTGGTTCACCCGCTTTCAAAAAAGCGGCAGGCTGCTGGCGACCCTCTCCTTGGGGATCATCGCCCTGATGGGGACGCGGCCGGTGAGCTACGAACTGGCCCGCAGCCTGGAGCAGACCTATCCCCCCTTCGAGGTGAGCCAGCATCCTGACATCCAGGCCATCGTCGTGCTGGGCAACGGTCATGTGAGCGATCCGGCCATCCCAGAGCGCGCCTGGCAAAACAACATCTCCCTGGCGCGCACCCTGGAAGGGGTTCGCCTGGCTCTGGCCTATCCAGAGGCCGAGCTGGTTTTCTCCGGCGCCGTGGCCGGGGATCCCCTGTCGAACGCCGAGGTCAACGCCCGCATGGCGGCCAGCCTTGGCATCCCGCGCGCGCGCATGACGTTGTTTGAAAACAACAAAGACACCCATGACGAGGCGGTCAGCATCGCCGCCCACCTCAACGGCAAACGGGTGGCGCTGGTGAGTTCGGCCACCCACCTGCCCCGGGCCATGGCTCTCTATCGCAGTCAGGGACTCGATGCGGTGCCGGCTCCCACCGATTACACCGCCAAGCAGAGTCAGGAGCCGCAACCCCTCTACAGCTACCTCCCCAAGGGGCGTTATCTGATGTATTCCGAGGCTGCCATTCATGAGTGGATTGGGGTATGGTGGGCCCGTTTGCGTGGGCAGGTCACCGAGTGAGCAATCGCGCCTTGCATTCCTGATTTGGATCAGGAAAGCGAAAAAAAATTACGTCATTTGCCGCCGGGTCAGCTATCTTGGGCTCGGTTCAATTCATATAATGTTGCGCAATCAAATGCCTAGGAGATATAGAAGATGAGACAGCACCTGGTAATGGGTAACTGGAAACTGAACGGCACCAAGGCTTCTGTAGAAGCCCTGATCAAAGGACTGACCCCGGCCGCTGCCGCTCATCCTTCCGTGCAAGTGGCCGTCTGCCCGCCGGTTATCTTTTTGGGTCTGGTTGAACAGCTGACCGCTGGCAGCAAGATCGCCTACGGTGCCCAGAACGCCGACGTTCACGAGTCCGGCGCCTTCACCGGCGAAAACGCCCCCTCCATGCTCAAAGCCTTCGGCTGCACCTACTCCCTGGTCGGCCACAGCGAGCGTCGTACCCTGCACGCAGAGACCGACGACGTGGTGGCTGCCAAGTACGAAGCCATCCAGAAGGGCGGCCTGATCCCCGTGCTGTGCATCGGTGAAACCCTGGCCCAGTTCGAAGCCGGTACCACCAACCAGGTGGTCGAGACCCAGCTCAAGGCCGTGATCGATCGCTGCGGCATCACCTCCTTCGAGAACGCCGTCATCGCTTACGAGCCGGTATGGGCCATCGGCACCGGCAAGACCGCCACCCCGGAGATCGCACAATCCGTGCATGCTCACATCCGTCAATACCTGGCCGGTTTTGATGCAGCCGTGGCTGCCAAGGTACAGATCCTGTACGGCGGCTCCGTGACTGGCGCCACCGCTGCCGACCTGTTCGGCCAGCCGGACATCGACGGTGGCCTGGTGGGTGGCGCGTCCCTGAAAGTGGACGACTTCTCCCAGATCATCGCTGGCGCAGCCAAGTAAGCGCCAAGCAAAGAGGGGCCCCGCCCCTCTTTGCATATCGCTTTCCTATGGACCCTCTCGCCATAGGAAAGCCGATATAGTAAAAGCGGCCAGCCGTATTATTCAGAATCTTGATTTTCGACAACTCAGATCCAGAGGCACTCATGACCAAACAAATCAAACGTATTGGTGTTTTGACCAGTGGTGGTGACGCACCGGGTATGAACGCAGCCATCCGCGCCGTGGTGCGCGCCGGTCTGCATCATGGCCTGGAAGTTTACGGCATCTATGATGGCTACCTCGGTCTGCACCAGGACCGTATCGTCAAGCTCGAGCGTCACAGCGTCTCCGACGTCGTGAACCGTGGCGGTACTTTCCTGGGCTCCGCCCGTTTCCCCGCCTTCAAGGATCCGAAAGTCCGTGCCGAAGCGGTCGAAAACCTGAAGAAACACGGCATCGACGCCCTGGTGGTCATCGGCGGTGACGGCTCCTACATGGGTGCCAAGAAGCTGACCGAAGAGGGCTTCCCCTGTATCGGCCTGCCGGGCACCATCGACAACGACATCGCCGGTACCGACTTCACCATCGGCTTTGACACCGCCCTGAACGTGGTCGTGGACGCCATTGACCGCCTGCGCGACACCTGCAGCTCCCACCACCGCATCTCCGTGGTCGAGATCATGGGCCGCCACTGCGGCGATCTGGCCATGTCTGCCGCCGTTGCCGGTGGTGCCGAATACGTGATCGTGCCGGAAGTGGCCTTCGACAAGGAGAAGCTGCTGCAACAGATCAAGGAAGGGGAAGCCAAGGGCAAGAAGCACGCCATCATCACCATCTGCGAGCACGTCACCGACGTCAACGCCCTGGCAAAAGACATCGAGGCCATGACCGGCCGCGAAACCCGCGCCACCATCCTGGGTCACATCCAGCGTGGCGGTTCTCCCACTGCCCGTGACCGTATCATGTCCAGCCGCATGGGTGCCTTCGCCGTCGAGCAACTGCTGGCGGGCCAGGGTGGCCGCTGCGTCGGCATTCAGGGCAACGAGATGGTGCACCACGACATCATCGACTGCATCGAGAACCTGAAGCGCCCGTTCAACCAGGAGCTGTACGATCTCTCCACCACCCTGTTCTAAGGGCTGTTGTCTGACAAAAAACCCTCCTCTGGAGGGTTTTTTTAGGTTCATCGCGGCTTTCCGGGGAAGGCCGCCTTGATTTTCAGAAAAAAGTATTCTGAGTCCCTAAATCCATATGCCATGCGCTTTATCACTTTGATCTTGTTGTTCACCCCTTCCAGCACACTCGTGTGCATCGGGTAGTTTGCACTCGCCAGGATCCCCCGCATATATTTCGATAAATTTCGACCAAATCGTTGCAGCGGCGCTAGCCCGCTTTCCTTCACCTGCCGCATCCAGCTCCGCCATCGTCGCCATCCTTCCCACACGCTCGGCGCATACCAGATGCCCTTCAACGCCTCTTTCAGCACGTACACCATCGCCAGCGGTTGATTCGCCGCCAACAGCTCCTGCAACTTCACATCCTGTTTTTCACTCAGCTTCGTCCGATTACGTAGCAGCAACCAACGCGCACTTTTGACCACTTTTCGCGCCGGTTTATCGCTTTTCAGTGCATTCGCCTGCTCCACTCGCACCCGGTCCACCACCTCTCGGCCATAGCGAGCCACCACGTGGAACAGGTCGTAGACCACCTCCGCCTGCGGGCAGTGTTGCTTCACCTCCAGGTCGAACGCCGTGTTCATGTCCATCGCCACCGCCTCAATCTG